>CAYQDP010000065.1:0-10159 GCA_964416235.1 uncultured Flavobacteriaceae bacterium
GATGGAAAGAAAAACTCACCTGTTAACGCAAAAGATTTTAAAGCCCGTTTGTTGTTTTCTGAAGCTCCAACTGATGCAGTGAAGAATCACAAAATGGTACTTAAAAATAAATTCGGGGATACGTTGAGTCGTACTACCAGTGATAATTCAGGAGTGTTTACTTTTTATGGTGTAAAATTTTTAAAGGATTACATTATTAAACTAGATACTTCGGGTAATTTGCAAAACGTGTCTAAAGCTTTTTTAAGTACTTCTGCCGGAGCTGTGTTTGGTATGATCAATAAAACCGAACAAGGTTTTGAATTGCCTTTAACGCTTAATGAAATCAATAAAATGAATGCTTCCGATAAGGAAACTATTGCTCAGAAAAATGCATTGACGGTAAATCCTAATGTTACATTTAAGGCTGGAAGTGCACAAATTGACGAAGGAACTACGCCTGAATTGGATAAGGTAGTTACCATGATGACAAAAAATAAGGAATACACATTGGAAATTATTGTGCATACAGATAGCCGCGGAGATGATGCAGCCAACCTTGAACTTTCTAAAAAGCGTGCGGCAGCCATTAAAACCTATATAGTATCGAATGGAATTGTTGCCACTAAAATTCGTACAGTAGGAAAAGGGGAAACGATGATTTTGAATAAATGCAAAAACAATGTAAACTGTACAGAAGCTGAGCACCTCGAAAACAATCGCGTTGAATTAAAATTTATTAAGCCATAATGAGGAAAATCGCAATACTATTTAGTCTGCTTTTTGTATACAGTTGCATTATGGCGCAAAAGAAATTAAGAGTGGGCGAAAAAATTCCCTTTGCCAAAGTTGAAGTTTACAACAACGACAATCAAAAAACATTCATCGATTTACCTACCGGAAAGCCCGGAAGTCCGGATCGATTTGTGTTAGTTTTATTTTTCACTACACAGCAACCCCTCAAACAAATCGTAGATATTAATCAGCGCATCGAATTTATCTTAAACCGCTTTCAAAATAATGCTTGCAAAGGCGCTTCCGAAATTGAGTATGTAACGGTTTGCGCGGAGGAAGATGAAGCTAAATGGCAAACCTATCTGAAAGACGGGAATTTGGTCAACTCTAAATTCAAGGGTAAAAAAACAAATTACTTGGCAAAGGGCGGCGTTCAGGATAAGGCCGTTCAGGTATTTGGCGCCGATAAATTCCCATCTTTTTTTGTTGTGAATCCTAAAGGTCGTTTATGGATGGAAACCGACAGTGCTAAAGTATTAGAAAGAGCTTTTGTAAATATTTGTCGAACTAACGCCGCGTATTCAACAGCTGATATTTCAGGTAAACTTTTAATTGGCGAAGCCGTTAAAAAACCACTAACCGAACATAATGTATATCTCGTAAACCAATTACAGGATACTTTAAAGTCTGCTAAAACGGATGGCTATGGTGATTTCCTTTTTACTAAAGTGGATACCACTCAAACCCTATCTATTCGCATCGAGCAAAACGATAAAGTAAAGGGAGGACCGAAAGTTTATTTGGCCAAACAAAACGGTGAAATGCTTGGCGAACTAACAAAATCAAGCACCGGCTTTTTCGAATATAAATTAATAAAGGCTGATGTTGTCAAATTATCTCCAATAGAAGAAGAGGACGACATTACAATGAAGTATAAGAAATTCGATAAGTCGGGAGAAAAAGCATTATCGGTTACTGAAAACATTTATTACGAATCCGGAAAATTCAATATTACGTTTGAAGGGGAATTAATTTTGGATCAGGTAATCTCCATTCTCGAGGCTAATCCAACTGTAAAATTGGAAGTATTATCACATACCGATAGTCGTGGCGATGATGCTTCCAATCTCACTTTATCGCAAAAGCGATCGAAGGCAGTGGTTGATTATTTGGCATCAAAAGGTATTGATATAGCACGATTAACTCCAACGGGTAAAGGTGAGAGTCAAATAAAAAACCGTTGTATCAATGGGGTGGAGTGTTCCGACAAGGAACATGAGTTAAACCGCCGTACTGAGTTCAATTTCCTTAAAAACTGACAGAATTTCCACTTATTTTTATTGGCAAAATTATTGATTGACCTATATTCAATCACGAACTTATATTTGATTTGATACTATGAAAGAACAGGATAGCACCAATAACCCCGAAAATAACATGGAAGGGCAAGAAAGTACTGCCACAAATGCTGAAAATACGTCAGTTTCGGAGGTTGAGCAATTAAAGCAGCAGATAGCAGAGTTGAACGATAAATACCTTCGTTTATATTCAGAGTTTGATAATTACCGTAAGCGCACGATAAAAGAAAAAAGCGACCTTATTAAAACGGCTTCTGAAGACGCTTTTAAAGCTATTTTACCTGTTATTGATGATTTGGAAAGAGCCATTAAGGCGAACGAAAACAACAGTGATCCGGCATCTATTAAGGAAGGTATAGTTTTGATTAGTAATAAAATGAAGCACAATACCCAACAAAAAGGTTTAATTGCATTTGAAAGTATTGGTCAGGCGTTCAGTGAAGATACTATGGAAGCTATTACCCACATTCCTGCACCTGATGAAAGTCAAAAAGGGAAGGTGATTGATGAGGTTGAAAAAGGATATAAATTAGGTGATAAAGTAATCCGCTACGCAAAGGTAGTAGTAGCAAACTAAACTATGGCAAAGAGAGATTATTATGAAGTATTGGGCGTAGCTAAAAACGCTAGCGATGACGAAATTAAAAAGGCTTATCGCAAGCTGGCTATTAAATACCACCCCGACAAAAATCCGGATGATAAAGCTGCAGAAGAAAAATTTAAAGAAGCTGCTGAAGCCTATGAGGTGTTAAGTAATGCTGAGAAAAAACAACGTTACGATCAGTTTGGTCATGCAGGTATGAGTGGTGCTGCGGGCGGAGGTGGATATGGCGGAGGCGGAATGAATATGGATGATATTTTCTCGCAGTTTGGAGATATTTTCGGTGGTGCTTTTGGATTTGGTGGAGGCGGTGGAAACGGAGGCGGCAGACGTGTAAATCGCGGTTCCAATTTACGTGTTAAGGTAAAACTAAACCTGAATGAAGTTGCTCATGGAGTTGAGAAAAAACTCAAGGTAAACAAGCAAGTAGCCTGCGGAACCTGTAAAGGCAGCGGAGCAAAAAATAACAATTACGATACCTGTAAAATATGTAACGGTACCGGTGTTCAAACCCGTGTACAACAAACTATTTTGGGTGCCATGAAAACTCAAACAACTTGCAGTTCTTGCCATGGTGAGGGTAAAATCATAAAAGAGAAATGTGGAACCTGTCACGGTGATGGTATTGTAAGAGGTGAGGAAGTAATCTCAGTTAATATACCGGCCGGCGTTGCGGAGGGCATGCAGTTATCAATGAATGGTAAAGGTAATGCTGCACCTCGCGGCGGAATTAATGGCGATTTGTTAATCTTAGTAGAAGAGGAAGAGCATCCTGAATTAAAACGAGATGGAAATAATTTGATTTACCACTCATTTATAAGTTTCCCGGATGCAACGCTTGGTACTCAGATAGAAATTCCGACTATTGACGGAAAAGTAAAAATTAAAATAGATCCCGGAACACCAAGTGGTAAAATACTTCGCTTAAAGGGAAAAGGTTTGCCGGATATTAATTCTTACGGTAAAGGAGATTTATTAGTGGATGTGAATATTCACGTACCAACTAATTTAAGTGCGGACGAAAAGAAAATGATGGAGCAATTACAGGATTCTAAAAACTTTAAACCTAATCCTAATAAAAAGGAAAAGAGCTTCTTCGACAGAATGAAGGAGTACTTTGAATAATCATAAGTAATACAAATAAAAAAGCCCCGAGGTTTGCACTCGGGGCTTTTTGTTTCTATAGTGTTTGCTTATTATCGGATATCGTGAGAGTAAGTGATACCATCAATGGTAACCTTAGTGTTATAATCAACCACAGTTCCTGCATCACCAAAATTGATGATTCGGTCTGATTTACCTGTTGGTTTAAAGCTTACTTCTCCTGTCAAGAAAGGATGTCTTTGAACAGTAATTAAGTTGTTTCCTACAACTACAAATAACTCAGGTGAGCTAACAAAATTACGAGTTAATGGACTATTAGTAGCAAGTGTGTAAGCGCTTCCGTTTGCAAGAGTACCTGTTCCTTCAATTGAATATGAGGTGTATTGCAAGTTTAATTTTAAGAAGTTGTTATTTACACCACTATATCCAAATACTGTATAAGTAGTTGCAGACGGTCCGGGAGGCATTGGAATAGATGTGTTGTTTGTATTTAATAACGTCTTATTAATTGTTCCGTTAAAAGTTGTAGTTAAGGTATTAGTTCCGTCAGTTGACATTACACTAACATTTGCAGTTTGTTTCCAGCTCATATTGGTAGCTGATGGAAAATATGGCGCTGTTCCAGGGAATCCAATTGGAGTAGTGTTAGAAATACGCATATTATTAATTGCTACTGTGTAGTTGTCAACTGAATAACCAACAGAAGTAACATCAACAATAAATCCAGGAATTCTATAGAATTTATTAGGAACAGATGCAGGCGTAGCGGTATAATCAAAAACTAACACACCATTACGAACGCGGCCATCACGACCAACTGTATTATTAAATGTTAAGGTATATGAACTTGAACCTACGTTAACCAAAGCATTACTACTATTAATAGTATTTGTTCCTTGCATAATGGTAACCGGAGTAGCATCCTGATCATTTAATAAAAAGGCATTCGACTCACAAACTTGTCCGCATAACTCCTGAATATCGCTAACAATCATTTGAGTGTTTACAGCCTCAGTAGTTGTGGTCATATCTTTATCAGGTTCCGGAGCAGGATTAGTTTTATTTTTGGTACAATTAGTTAAAACTAATGAACCTGCCATTAATAACATTAAACCAATAGTAGATTTTTTATTTTTCATGGTTGTGTTTTTATAAAATTTTAGTGCAATTTAGTAAAAAATATTTAACAAAGCCAAAAAAGCCCAAAAAATGATACTTTTTCCGAACGCCAAGATTAACCTGGGACTGAACGTGATAGAAAAACGCCCCGATGGCTTTCATAATATTGAGACCGTTTTTTACCCAATTCAATGGTGTGATGCACTGGAAATTGTAGAGGGAAAGGATAAATCCTTCGACTTAACAATTACCGGCCTTTCTGTTCTTGGTCCTATGGAGGAAAATATCATTTATAAAGCCTGGTTGGGTTTAAATTCTTTTGCAAAGGTTCCGCCGATTAGGGTGAATTTGCATAAGGTTTTACCAATGGGGGCAGGACTTGGCGGAGGAAGCTCGGATGCGGCGTTTTTTCTCAAATTGGCGAACCAAAAGTTTAATTTAGGATTAAGTCTTGAACAGTTGACTAATATTGCCCGCAAATTGGGAGCCGACTGCGCTTTTTTTATAGAAAATAAACCCGTTTTCGCGGTGGGCAAAGGGGATGAGTTCAGTTCGGTGAACGTTAACTTAAAAGACTATCGTATTTTAGTAGTACATCCGGGCATCAATAGTAATACCAAGGAAGCTTATCATGGCGTGATTCCCAACAAACCATTACGTTCAGTTAAGGAAATTGTAGAAAATGAACCCATTTCCAATTGGAAAAATTGCTTGGTTAACGATTTTGAAAAAAGCATTTTTAAAAAGTATCCCGACGTGGAGAAATTAAAAAATCAACTCTATGAGGCCGGCGCCATTTATGCATCAATGAGTGGTAGCGGCAGCGCAGTGTTTGGGATTTTTAAAGATAAACCTAACCTTAATCTTTCCGGTTCGTATATAATCTTATGATGCAGGGTTCTTTTAAAAAAACAGCTTTAGTATTTGTTTTTACTTCCGGTTTAATAATTAAGCTTGTTGCAGGCGATACAATTCCTGATCGGAAAAAAATAAGAATTGGTATTCAAGGCGGTGTTTCTTCTCTTTCACCTGTAAGAGTTTATGATCATAAGGGAGACGTTTATTCAAATCCGTTTCCATATTTCAGTTTTTCAAACTTTTTGAACTTCGCAATGGGTATGGAATATAATCTATATCAAACAGCCAATAAAAAAAACACAAAGAAGCTGTATCTCGGTTTGAATTATGGAGTCAATAGTTTTGATTTTAAAAGCGGAATTACTGATTACTCTGAAAATGGTCAGGCACACAAATTTGATGGAATAATATATGATGAAAATATAAAGTTTCATTCGGCACGTTTTAATTTGGCTTGGGATTTTAATTTTGACAAATGGTTCTTTTCACAAAAACTGGGTGTTGACTTTAACGCCGCGTTCAAATCGAAATATACAGTCAGCTTTACAGAAACTGTTTCACAGTCCTATCTGGCAACTTCCAGTGCATATGTCACACCTTCCAATCCTCAAGGTTGGTATTGGGTAAATATTCAAAACCAGTACACACAGAAGAATACATACAAATTTAAAAGCGCCTTAAATCCTTATTATTCATTTAATATAGGTCCGCGTTTTGGTAATTACTATTTGTTCGCCGGCGGTGAAGTTTCTTATTACGGTAACGGTGTTCAATTCGAAAGTACTCGAAGTAATAGTACATCAAACACAACTTTGCTAAACTATGGTATAATTTATCGGGCTCAAATTGGCTTTGCGATGGATTTATAGTTTTAGTAGATAAAATGTTACTGCCTCTTAAATCTTTGCAAATTCATAAAAGCTTGGTTTTTACTTTAAATTCAAAAAAAATCCGCTACAAAGTTTAATGAATTTTGATGACTGAATTAAGTCTAGTTTTTGATGAACTTCGTTCTGAAGGTTTGTTGTCCCTTCTCTAATTCAATAAAATAAATTCCGGAATTCAAATTACTAACATTAACTGCTTCTTTTTCGGATATGTTATTTGAATAAATAAGATTTCCGAATAAATTGAAAATTGAAATTATATAATTTCCACTTGGAATATCCTTAAATGATATTGAAGATGAACCTGGGTTTGGATATACAAAGGTTGAGTTAGAATTCCGAATTGAATTATATTCTTCAATGCTTGTTGAATTAAACATTTTCCAAGAGGTTTGAACTAAAAGATCACCTCGAAGCAGATTTACATTACCAGAACCTACCATAAGCGTATCGAATTTATCAACTTGTAATGAAATGAGATCATAAGGATTGGAAGTGTAATTTATATATTTTAATACGCCTTGATTCCAATTTGTAACTGACAGTGCAGGACTGATCTTTGTAATGCCTTTATATGGATTAGGAAATGAAATACCCCATATATTGCCTTTACTATCATAGTGAAGGTCATATAAACAAATGTTATTTGCCACCACAGAAAAAGTAGTGCCGGTAATTTTGCTCAAGCTTTGAGGAGCATTAGTTGATATCAAGATTCCTCCACCTTGAGCAACTTTAACAGCGCGAAGGTCATTACTAACAATCGTTGAGTTACTGGTATTATAAACACTCCAGAAATTATTGAAAAATTTACCAAGGCCTGCATTGGTTGACACCCATACAGCACCTGTTGCATCAATATCAAGGTCATTGCAATTATTTGATGGTATTAAAGAATTTCCAACATTATAATCAATAAAATTAGTTCCATTGAAATAGTAGAGTCCATTATCTCCGGTTAAATAAAATTGTTTATTTAGAAAGCTCTTAGCTTTCATTTTCATTTGCACAAATGAGCTATTAATTAGTGGGTGTGCGGGTGATTGAAAAATAACGCCCGTTCCAGGTTTAAACGCCGTGATTCTTGTGTCATAAAACCAAACATTGTCTAAAGAATCAATTTCCAAAGCATAGGGCCCTTTATGTCCAATTTGAAATAAATTATCACTAACACTTGAGATGAGTACACCGCACATGTCATATACGTTATGTTTTCCGTCAACCCAACTTTCAACTGTTGTTCCATTGTACTTGCATATTCCTCCTAAACCATAGCTCCAAACAGATATCCAATAATTGTTTTTTGAATCAGTCTCTAAATCGTTGACAAAATAGCTTCCCATGAATCCGAACTTTGCCAGATTGTAGTGGAACCATTGTTCGGTAAGGTTTGATTGTATCACTACATCCACTGAGTCATAACTTGTAATTGTACCATTCACTCCTTTTACAACTAACTTATATGTTCCTGCAATATATTGATTGGTATTGTTGATTTGAATCTGTCCAACATATGGAGGGTTCATAATGGATGGCGTAAATACTACATCAGTAGTATTGAAACATTTGTTGGTCATACTCATTTGTATAGACGAATTAAAGCCGCCACTTGGAAGTCCGTTAACTGTTAATGTTAAGTTGGTACCTTGAATAACATTAACTGTACTTGTTGTAATATCCACAACAAAACTTTGTGCCTTAGATTTAAATTGAATAAAAATACTCAATAGTAAAGTTGTAAGAAGGACAGCTTTTTTCATAAGCAAAGATTATTGTATCAAATTTAATTAAAATTAGATTGAACTGGAGAGAGTACCACTTTAATTTTCTATTTCGTAATAAATCATAATTTAAATTTTAATGAAATTTTGGATTTGAAATTGGTATAGATTTTTTTCCACATCAAAAAACCGACCACTTATAAAGCCAAAACGGGTATCCACACTGTAAATCTTGTTTAGGTAAGAGTTCAGGTTTACATTTAAAAGCACCCATTGTCTTCTTTAGATATACCCACGGGCGGGTATTTATAAAAGAAACTACAATTCATAATTTGGCTAAAACAGATCTCTTGTACTATGAACTTACTCATTGATACCGAACAACGCACTTTAACGGTTCAACATGATTCCGATATCCATTCGTATAAATTATTTAATCAAGATGGATTTCTTGTAGAAAGCAACTTTGAAAATAATACTTTAAATTATTCCAATCTGCCTAAAGGAACCTACACGGTTTGCGTAACCGATAAGGAAAGTCGCTTTTTTTCTGAAAAGTTTGTAGTGTGATTTTTAAGCAGGAATCTCCTCTGAAATTTTACAGATTACATTTCCTTCTTCATCGAAGTCGTTCAGTGTAACTTTTACGGCGGTGTTTACTAAGTCGGCATTGTAAGCATGCTTCACTTTTACATAGTTCTCCGTAAAACCAAACATGAAATCACCTTTTGCTTCGTTCTCGAAGATAACCGTTGAGGTTTTACCAATGTTTTGCTCATAAAAAGCGCGCAATTTTTTCGCCGATAAAATTCGTAACATCTTATTGCGTCTTTTTCTTTCAGAAACAGGAACCGGATTTGGCATTTCAATGGCCTCTGTATTATCGCGCTCACTATATGTAAACACATGTAAATACGAAACGTCTAATCCGTTAATGAAATTATAGGTGTCTAAAAACTGTTCTTCCGTTTCTCCAGGAAAACCTACAATTACATCCACGCCTATACAGCAATGCGGCATTAAACTTTTTATTTTTGACACCCTGTCGGAATACAGCTCTCTTAGATAACGGCGCTTCATGCGCTTTAACAAATCGTTGTTACCGCTTTGAAGTGGAATATGAAAGTGCGGCATAAAACGTTTGGATTGCGCCACAAATTCAATGATTTCGTCTTTTAATAAATTGGGTTCAATAGAAGAGATGCGGAATCGCTCAATGCCTTCCACTTTATCCAATGCCTTTATCAAATCTAAAAATGTATAGTTCTTTCTCTTCTTTACATCCCCATCAATATCTCTTCCGTAACCAAAATCACCAATGTTAACCCCCGTTAACACCACTTCTTTCACACCGCTGGCTGCAATCTTTTTAGCATTCTCAACGACGTTCTCAATGGTATCGCTTCTGCTTTTGCCTCGTGCGAGAGGTATGGTACAAAAAGTACAACTGTAATCACAGCCATCTTGCACTTTTAAAAACGAACGGGTTCTGTCGCCAACCGAATAAGCATCCACAAAGAAATCAGCGTCGTTAATTTCGCAACTCTGAATTTGAGTTGATTCGTTTTTGCTGCTAAGATTGATATAATTTAATAATTTGAATTTTTCGGTAGCGCCCAAAACAACATCCACTCCTTCAATTTGTGCAATTTGTTCCGGTTTTAATTGCGCGTAACAACCAACAATGGCCACAAAAGCTTCCGGATTTTTTTGCAATGCCGATTTTACAATTTGCTTACATTCTTTATCCGCATTTTCGGTAACCGAACAGGTGTTGATAACGAAAACATCCGGGGT
>CAYQDP010000066.1:0-10115 GCA_964416235.1 uncultured Flavobacteriaceae bacterium
GATCAAAAACAGGAAGTACTACGGGCTGACCGTTAGGTGGTGCTTTGCCCGGGAATAATTCGGTTTCTAAAACCTGACGGAATAAGTTGTTGGAATAAACATCCTTATTATAGTTACCCGGAGTAACTCCGCCACTTTGCTGACGTGTTAATGCAGGGTCGATGGTGTACCAATTAAAACGTGCGCGGTTTTTCCCAACTACTATATCATCTGTTTGACTGGCTTCAGGGAATTGTCCGAGAATACCTTGAGGAATACTAGCTAACGACCAAGCGGAAGGATTACGAATATCAATTAAAGAAATACTTCCTTCGAAATCATCTACGTAAGAGTTACCGTCTTTGCCAATCGCAGCAGCGTTACCGGGAATTAATTGAGCAAATTCTCCTTGTGTGGTGATACTGCTCATTTCTTTAGTGTTGATTAACGGTATACGGTCAATTAAACGGGTAAGGAAAGGCGCATCAGTTTTGTAATTGTAATCAACGCCATATATGATATTAGATACAGGTTCGTCGCCTGTGTTTACTTTTTGCGTTACGGGTTTTTCGGAGAAACGGAGGAAGCTTCCGCCTAATGTTAAATCACGATTCACTTTAAAATCGAGACGGGTACCCATTAAACTTTTTTGCTGTACATTAAAGAGCGAGTTACTTTCAACCGATACTTTAATTTGGGCACCGCTATTCATGATGCTTTCGTTAATAATTTTTACGCGACCTAAAGTATAGTCAACCGTGTAATCTGTGTTTTCGGTAAGGCGCACACCGTTAGCTGTAACTACAACTGCGCCTTGCGGAATGTTTAAAGCGTTTAAAGAAATTTCAGAGCCGGACGATGATTTGTAAGAGCCCTTAATTTTATAACGGTTTTTTTCCGGTAATTGCTGAGCGGATACACGCGTTGAATCATATAATTCCTGGAAGATGTATTTGTTAGCCGCAGGATAATCGTTTACCTGATCAAATTTTCCACGTAATGTTGAGCCAAAAGGTTCAATGCTTTTGAAGTAAATTCGTCCGTTTGCCGGATTGATTGTGAAGCCCGGTAAAAAGTCAAACACACCATCGGCAAAATTATCTCCGTTAACGCTTAATTTATCGCAATCTAAAACTTGTATCAATTGCTTTCCATTAATTGCACCGAAAGGAATGTATGGAATGTCAACGCCTGTTTCAATATTGTTATAGTAAACATCTAATTTGAAATCTTGCTGATTTAAGTTATAAGCGCCTAATGAATAAACGTTTTTCATCATTAAATCCCAGGTTGGATAACGTACGTTAACGTTGGCTCCTTTTAATAATTTACAGAAGAGAGATTTTGTGTTATCAGGAAACTGGTCGCTGAATTCACCGACCTGATAAACTATTCCGTTATATGTAAACTGGAAGGATACAGCTAAAACCTGATCGTTATTTAAAGTTTGATTTAATGAAATAAATCCTAAACGGTTATTTAAAGTATACTCTGTTGAATTTAATTTACGCGCATTGTAAATCATGTCAAAGTCGCGTGACTGAACCATGTACTGTCCGTTATTACTACAAGAGTTTGAAACGGTGTTGGCACTTGCTAATAAACTCGACACTTTACTTCCGTCGCGATCTTTTAAAATACCAACGGTAGGATCCGACATTACATAATATAAACTATTAGCGCCATTATGTGGGATTATTCCTGTACTATCATAAACCGCATATGCAGAATTGGAAAGGCACGTATTGGGAGTAAATGCGGTTGCTTTAAAATCCGGCCATACGTTAGTGGAATCCTCACCTAAATCTTCAAACGCAACTACGTTACGTGTTTGTTCCGAACTTCCGGTTTGATTTAAAACATAAACCTCAACTTTATTAATAACAATAGGAGTATTAATTACCGGTAATGTTGACATCCAGGTATTATAGTTGTTACGGAAATATTGTGCTAAAAAGAAGTGTTTGTTTGCTTCGTAGTTATCCCCATTTACACTAAACTGCTGTGTTTGCGCACCACCCTGAATAGTTACCTCTTGCTTTTTACCGCGTTGTTGCGAGAAAATAGTTGTTGCGGTTAAGCGACCAAATTGTAACTGTGTTTTAACACCAAACAAACTTTGGCTACCTGTAATCAATGAGCTATTCAATGGTAATGAAACGTTACCGGCTTCAATTTTCTTAATGATTTCGTCTTCGTAACCGGTGTAATCTAATTTAACTTGATTTTCCCAGTCGAAAGAAGCTTCTGTGTTATAGCTTGTCGTTATTTTTAACTTGTCACCAATTTTACCAATGAGGTTTAATTGGATACGCATGTTAAAATCAAAATTCGTCACCTTTTGTTGACGTTGTGGAATGGCAGGATTTAATGTTTTGTTTCTGTTTAAACCAAAAATTAATTCTGCTGTTCCGGTCGGACGAATATCAACAGTGTTACCACCGAAAATGCGGTCAAATAATTCACTGTTCACCTGAAGCTTTGGAACAATTCCTTTACGAGGCTTGTTGATGTCTTCTGCTTTTATTTTTGTTCTCCAATAATCGTGAGTGGCTTTACGGAACATGTAATCCTGATAATCTTCTGCATCAACATAAGTATCCGGACGATATTTTAATCCTCCCATATTTTGACTCACATCGTAATTTCCTGTTTTTGGATCGTAAGTAACTTCCGTTTTTATATTAGAGGGATTCTCGAGGTAAAGCGGATTTTTATCATCGAATATGGCTTGAGAACCATTGTTGTCTTTAAAGTTGTAAGGTAATTTTACCTCGGGAGTATCGGGAGGTAAAACAACTTTTCCTGAAACATCATATAATGGTTTAAAAAGATTACGGTTAGCGTTGGAATTAAATACTACCCCCATCAGCAATGCTGAGGTAGAACCAAAAACCAAAAATTTCAATAACCCTTTTACTCTCACTTTTTATAAATTTTTTAAAGCCGCTTTAATAAGCTGCTCTACATTATCAGAGTTAATGCCCTGTTGTTTTAAACTTTTTTCAATAGCTTTCTCGGCTGCGGTCCGTGGGAAACCGAGCGTGGTCAAAGCCATTAACGCTTCCTCTTTATTTTTATTGTATGAAGTGCTTAAAATCTGAGAGATACCACCCTCGTGCTTTCCTAATTTTCCTTTTAAATCAACAACGATTCGTTGTGCGGTTTTTTCTCCAATTCCCTTAATGCTTTTTAAAAGTGTTACGTTTGCTGTGTTGATTGCGCCGGCAATTTCGGTTGCCGACAAAGAAGAAAGCATCAGCATTGCACTAGCTCCTCCAACCCCACTTACAGAAATAAGTTTTCTGAATAAATCGCGCTCATCTGTGTTATAAAAACCATAGAAGCGAGGGTTGTCATCTCTTACGAAAACGTTTTCAATAAACAGTTTCACTTTTTCTTTTCCTGAAAAAGCAGAATAAGTATTAAGAGAAATCAATAAAGAATAACCAATGCCATTAGTTTCAATGGTAACGCTCGCCGGATTCAATTCAGAAATATGCCCTTCTATGTAACTAATCATTTTTTATTCTGAGCATCTAACACAGCTATTACAATCATATTTACAATTTCACGTACAGAACTACCTAATTGAAGTACGTGAACAGGTTTTTTCAACCCCATTAATACCGGACCAATTGCTTCTGCTCCTCCTAATTCCTGCATCATTTTGTAAGCAATATTACCTGCTGCTAAATTCGGGAAGATAAAAGTATTTACATCCTTATCAACTAAGGTGCTAAATGGAAATTGTTCTTTTAATAAATTATTATTCAATGCAAAATTTGCTTGAATATCTCCGTCAACAATTAAGCCCGGATAATTTTTATGTAATATGCTTACTGCTTCTGCTGCTTTAGTTGGAACTTCACCTGAGCCTGAGCCAAAGTTTGAATACGACAACATTGCAATACGCGGCGTGATATTAAATTGTTTCACTGTGTTTGCAGTAAGAACGGCAATATCAGCGAGCTCTTGCGCTGTTGGATTTGTATTCATGGTTGTGTCCGCAAAGAAGTAAGGACCTTTCTTAGTCATCATAATGTAAAGTCCTGCAACTTTACCAACACCTTCTTGTACGCCAATAATTTCAAGTGCGGGTTTAATTGGCGCGCCGTATTTACGAGTTAATCCCGAAATCATCGCGTCGGCTAAACCTAACTCCACCATCATGGCACCAAAATAATTTCTGTCACGCATTAATTTGCGCGCATCGTATTGTGTTAAACCTCTGCGGTTACGCTTGTGCCATAATAAATCACCAAACTCCATGCGTTTAGCTTCTTCTTCATGCAACCATGGATCAATGATAGGCATATCGCCTAAATCCAAATGATGCTCTTCAATTAGCTTGTTGATTTTTTCTTTGTTGCCTAACAAGATAGGTTTCGCGATACCTTCATCACGCACCACCTGTGCAGCTTTTAAAATTTTATAAGTATCTGCTTCTGTAAACACAACGCGCTTAGGATTGCTCTTCGCCTTATTGGCAAGTGTGCGCATCAACTTGTTGTCTTTACCTAAACGATTATCTAATTCGTTACGGTACGCTTCCCAATCGGTGATTTTTCTTTTTGCAACACCACTATCTATAGCAGCTTTTGCAACAGCAGAAGAGACACATGAAATTAAACGATTATCGATTGGTTTAGGAATAATATATTCCGGACCGAAACTTAAATTTTTGGAACCATAAGCTAAGTTCACGTAATCAGGAACCATTTCTTTTGCTAAAGCAGCGATGGCTTTAGTGGCAGCTAATTTCATTTCTTCATTGATGCATGTGGCTCTAACGTCCATCGCACCGCGGAAAATGAAAGGGAAACCTAGTACGTTATTAACTTGATTAGGATGATCACTTCTTCCTGTAGCAACAATAATATCGGGACGAGAACTTATAGCATCTTCATAAGAAATTTCGGGAGTTGGATTAGCTAAAGCAAAAACAATACAGTTTTTTGCCATGCTTTGTACCATCTTCTGATTTAAAATATTTCCCTTTGATAAACCAACAAACACATCTGCGCCTTTGATAGCTTCTTCTAAAGTGTTAATGTTTGTTTTGTCGCTGGCAAAGAAAGACTTGTATTGATCTAGGTCTGTGCGCCCTTTATGAATCACACCTTTGCTGTCGAGCATTAAAATATTTTCTTTCTTCACGCCAACAGCAATGTACATTTTTGCACATGAGTTAGCAGAAGCGCCCGCACCATTAATAACCAATTTCACATCCGACATTTTTTTACCGGATATCTCTACTGCATTTAATAATCCTGCTGCAGATATAATGGCAGTACCATGTTGATCGTCGTGCATCAAAGGAATGTTTAACTCTTCTTTTAAACGACGTTCAATTTCAAAACACTCCGGCGCCTTAATATCTTCGAGATTTATTCCACCGAATGTAGGAGCAATATTTTTTACTGTATTTACAAACTCATCAATATTTTTTGTGTCAACTTCAATATCAAAAACATCAATGTCAGCAAAAATTTTAAAAAGTAAACCTTTACCTTCCATTACGGGTTTTGAGGCAAGTGCTCCGATATCGCCAAGTCCTAAAACGGCAGTTCCGTTTGATATAACGGCCACCAGATTGCCCTTTGCAGTATAACGGTATGCGTCTTCGGGATTTTTTTCAATTTCTAAACACGGTTCCGCAACACCTGGAGAGTAGGCTAAGGTTAAATCACGTTGAGTACTGTATGGTTTGGTTGGAATAACTTCAATTTTTCCGGGCCTGCCTTGCGCATGATAGTCCAGCGCATCTTCTCGTCTGAATTTGGCCATAAAAGTTTAAATTTTTGTGAATAGCGAAAATACGAAAATCTTAGTAAAACGACAGATTTTAACAGCGATTAAATAGTCTGAAAATCAGTTATTTAAACGGACTAGTGACGTCTGTCTAAACCCCACAGTAATTTGTTGCGAAGGGTTTCAAAGAAATGCTGTCCTTCAAAGGTGATGAGATTGAAGCGAAAATCAGCTTTTTTAATGCTTATTTCAGAGCCCGAAATAATTTGTGTTCCTCTTGAATCTAAAGAAACATTAAAACTTTCGTTGCGTCCGGCAACTTTAAAACTTAATGTTTTATTATTGGAAATAACTATTGGGCGAACATTTAAATTGTGCGAAGCAATTGGCGTAAGGATGAAATTATCAGAGTCGGGCATCATGATTGGTCCGCCGCAACTTAAGGAATAAGCAGTAGAACCGGTAGGTGTAGAAATGATTAATCCGTCGGCGAAATAAGAGTTAAGAAAAACACCATCTACATAAGTATCTATGTTAATCATTGCCGAAGAATCCTTTTTGTGAATCGTAAATTCGTTGAGCGCATAATTAACATCATCAAATTGTTTTTCTCCACCTATAATTTCCAACAATTCACGTTTATCAAGTGAAAATTTTTCCTGAATTAAAAGTGTAACTGCTTTTTCAATATCATCTTTTGAAACGGAAGCTAAAAATCCAAGACGTCCGGTATTCACGCCAAGTACAGGAATTCCGGATTTACGAACTAAGGCAACAGTTTCCAAAATGGTTCCGTCTCCCCCCAAACAAACTACATAATCTGCTTTTGATTTTAATGTTTCATAACAGGAAAATGTTTTCAGAATGGTAGTGAATCGATATTCCTTGCGAAGAAATTCGTAATACGGCTCATAAATAATCAGCTTTACCTTTTCTTTTTTGGCAAGTTCAATCAATTTCTCGATGTAAAGCGGATGATTGTCTTTTGTGTTGCGCGCGTATACGGCAATTGTCATACCGTAAAGGTACAAAATAATTTTTTAGACAATAAAATGTGTTTTTTAGCCTTAATTTAGTGTTGGATTTAATGGAAACTAAAAAAGAAATACGCATCGATACCTATCTCTGGGCTATTCGTATTTTTAAATCGCGCACGCTTGCAAGTGATGCGATAAAAGGAGGGAAAGTAAAATTAAATGAGAGTAATGTTAAAGCAGCTCATGTTGTTAAAATTGGAGAAACATATACCATTACAATAGGAACGCATAAGAAAATAATTGAAGTTACCGGGTTGATTGAAAAGAGAGGCAACTATGAAACGGCCAAACAAAATTACATGGATCATTCACCACCAATAGAAAAAAGTGAAAGGCAAGGAAATGCGTTTTTCACCATGAACGTAAAGCATGAAAAGGGAAGCGGACGTCCTACAAAAAAGAACAGAAGAAATTTAGGCAAAGAAGGCGGTTGGTTTTAGTCTAATTGAAACTGAACTAATTCCACAAACTCTTGTACGCGATCGTCAATTTTTTCCTGTGTTAAACCAATTAAACGTTCTGTACCAAAACGTTCAACAGTAAAACTGGCCATAGCACTTCCGAAAATAATAGCGCGCTTCATGTTTTCGAATGAAATATCTTGAGTTTTTGCAAGGTAACCAATGAATCCGCCTGCAAAACTATCTCCTGCGCCGGTTGGATCAAACACTTCTTCTAATGGAAGAGCAGGTGCAAAGAATACTTCTTCATTATTAAATAATAAAGCACCGTGCTCGCCTTTTTTAATCACCAATACTTTCGGACCCATTTGTAAAATTTTTTGTGCTGCTTTTACCAATGAATATTCGCCTGAAAGTTGACGTGCTTCTGAATCATTAATGGTTAACACGTCTACCATGGTTAATGTTTTTTTCAAATCATCCATGGCAATGTCCATCCAGAAATTCATAGTGTCTAATACAATTAATTTCGGGCGCTTAGTTAGTTGAGCAATTACTTTTTGTTGTACTGCAGGAACTAAATTCCCTAACATTAAAAAGTCGGGTGACTTAGCGTTTTCGGGAACGATAGGATCAAAATCAGCTAACACATTTAATTGAGTGTCTAAAGTGTCGCGGCTATTTAAATCGTTATGATATTTGCCGGCCCAGAAAAAAGATTTCTCGCCTTTTTTTATTTGTAAGCCTTCGAGGTTTGCTCCTTGTTTTTTTAAGGTGTTTAAAAACTCTTCAGGAAAATCATCACCAATTACCGAAACTAAATTAATATCTCGATGAAAATAAGAAGCCGCTAAAGTAATGTATGAGGCAGCGCCCCCAACAATTTTATCTGTTTTTCCGAATGGTGTTTCGATAGCATCGAAAGCAACTGTACCTACAACAAGTAAACTCATATTTTAAAATACTAAATTTTATAAAAAACAAAAGGATGCATTTTTGCATCCTCTTGTCGCTCCCCTTAATCATCTATTGTCGAAAAGCTTTATCGAGGATTTGCGTAAGCTGCATCACCTTGGTTTGATGGTGCAAAATTATCATAATACATTGAAAAACAGCGAAAAAGCATAAAAAAGTAGCGTTTTTGACCTAAAAACAGCACATTTTCAACAAGATGCAGTTCTAATGCAATCGAAAATTCTGGCTATTTATAACCATGAAGCGATTTGAAATCTGGAGTAAGGCCTCCGCAAGCGACCACTTGTTACTGCGAGATGGTAAACCATTTGTATTGGGATACTATGGTTCTGGTAAACATTATTTGGAAGAAGAGATGGTTATTCGACCTTACGTTACTTTCAAGTTTCCTGGCGGAGGCACTGGTGACCACTTCTTCTTTAATGAAAACGGAAGTAAAATTGAACGCCATCTGGTAACCAATTTTGAAACGCCAGGAGACATCATTGCTGAATATTTGAATTGTATCAATTCAAAATATTGTTCGGTCTCAAACTTCATTGACAGGATAACTGACCTGTATGTTATAACTGAAATGGGGTTTTAGCAAAAAATATTGTTACTATTTTCCTTTTTTGACTTTTGGTTTGTTTGTAGCTTTTGTTGTATCGGGAAGAATATATATGGAATTGTTAGAATTTATCAAACTTGGAGGCGAAACAACCTGTTCTCTTTCCTTTTTCTTCGTCTCTTGTTTTTCTTCAGTTGGCTTACCTTTTACAAAAATAAATACGAGAATCCATACAACTATCGCCATTAACATAAGAGGATAAATAACAATTCTGTTCTTTTTGAATGCTTCTATTCCTCTGTTTATTGTAAGTAAAAGCAAAACAAATATCCCAAGTGAAGATGCCAAAGCAAACATAAATAAGAACGCTTCTGCACCGCTGCCAACAAATTTAAATGTTGGAATTGAGCTTGCAACAAATGTCACAATTGCAGTGAATATTCCAAGAACTTCAAGAGTTCGTATTTCCTTGTTTTTTACTTCGTCTTGGATGAGTTTTAAGTCCGACTTCAATTTCTTTAACTCATCAAACTCGTTTGTAACATTTTCGAAAACGTCAATCGAAGAGGACATGTTAAAGACTTCCGTTTGATTGCTATCGAATTCCTCTTCGTATTTTCTGCGAGGTAGAGGCATCAAGAATGACGAAAATACAAATAGCTTTGGTACATCAGCACTCTTTGTATCGTAATGACATTCTTCATGTGGCAACTGGAAGACATAATTATAATTAATTGTCGACCACTCAACATTTTGCTCGTACAACTCGAATAATTCTTCGCATTTTCGAATGATTTCTCTACATGGAACAACGAACTCTAATGCTTTCTTCTTTTCGTAGTATGCGTTCAGTTTGTCCAACAAAAAATTTAGATACTTCGTTTGTGGAAAAAAATTTCTGACACCTGTTGTCTTCTGTATATGAATAATCTCTTTATATAAAGCATCTACATTTTCTTCCGAGGTATTAGATTTATCACACAATAGAGAAAACTCGTTGTTAATGTTATAGTTTAATGCGATTGCATAAGCGTAAAAATCTGCGTGATTATTTGAATCCCTTGCTTTATTAAATCGAGTTTGAAGCTCCGCTCGAATATCTTTGAGGCACTCCATGCTTGGATTAACATCCTTGAAATACTTTATCGCTCGATGCAACTCCCTTACAGACATCTTTGCATATCCTTTTTGGCGAATAGCTTCAAAGTCTTTTCCAATATAGGTCTTCCAACCTGTTTTTATTTCGTAATGGGTAAGTATATAGTCATACTCTGCTTTAAAAGTATCTTCAGTATCGAATTCTTGAACAGAAAATTCTTCCTCAACAGCATTTTTTAGAATATAAACTGGCACATCACTTTCTTTTCGCTTACGAATCAGAGTTTTTGCTAAAAGGAATCTGCACTTGAGACGTAGGAC
>CAYQDP010000067.1:0-10111 GCA_964416235.1 uncultured Flavobacteriaceae bacterium
GAAAAAATTAATTGATAAAATGAAAGCCATTCTTACGCACGTAGGCGCATGGGCTCCTAAAGCGGAGCAAATGGCGAGTGCGAAATATTTGAGTGACCTCAGCAAGTATGATGTTTTCTTAGCGGAGCAAAAACAAAAAATCAGTGACCGCCTCGAAGGATTTTACAAAGGCTTCCAGCAATTAAAAGCCGAAGGACATAAAGTGGATGCGATTGCACCACAAGCTGCGATTTACTTAACCATTAAGTTTTCGTTGCACGGACAAAAAACAGCAGACGGAAAAGTTTTAGCGACCACCAAAGATGTAACGAAATATATTTTGGATGAAGCAAAAGTGGCCGTGGTTCCTTTCTACGCATTTGGCGCAAGTGAAGACTCAGCCTGGTACCGCTTATCGGTGGGAACTTGTAAAATGGAAGATGTAGACGGAATTATTTCTAACCTGCGTGCAGCGTTAAAAAAATTATCTTAATCCAAATTCCCTTTAATAAAAAAGCCCTCATGCGAGGGCTTTTTTTATTTAGTAATTACCACCTTTTCTCTGAATTGATTTCCTGCAACAAAATAAATTCCTGCAGCTAATCCACTCACTTTAGTAGAATAATTATTTTCTGAATTCAATTTGAAGATTTTAATAGTTTGTCCTAATTCATTTGTAATCATAACAACTTCATCATTGCTCGCTTCAATCACAAATTCACCATTGTTAGGGTTTGGATATATCTTAAATTCAGACTTAGTCAAGGAATTACCGTCTATAGCTGTACAAACATTAACAGTGATATTTAAAGTTGCAGTATTAGCACAGGAATTAATTGGGTCAGAATAATAATAGCTTACTAAATAATTTCCTGCCGTAGATGGTGGGGAAAATTTTGGCCCGCTCACACCTGTACCATAATATACCCCTCCCCCTGGTGAAGCATTTAATGAAATTGTTCCACCTGAAGTGCAGGCAGTATTACTAGATGCTGTAAGTGAAACAGTAGGTAAAGGCAATACATTTAAAGTAAAAATATTAACCGCAGTATTAGAACCTGTTCCGGTAGTTAAAGTATACGTTCCTGTAACGCTTGTTGTTATCGAAACATTTGTGTTTGTATTAATTCCACTACCTGAAGGACCGTTCCATACGATTGGTGTTGGATTTCCTGTAGCATTTAATGTAACAGGAATTCCGCAAGCATTAATTGTTCCTACAGGTAAGAATGGCGTTGAATTTACCATTATTGAAGATGGTCCGCACTTTGCATCAAAAAAACAATAACCGTAATGTGCCCAACCATCACAATCACCCATTGTTACTTGCACTTTTACGCAAGATCCAATATACGTACTTAAGTTAACTGTTTTTAATTGCCAAGTTTTGTGATAATAAATGCCAGTTAAAGTTGATGTTACCGGTGTTGTCCAAGAGGGATCGAATGGTTGCGAACATGTATTTGGTGGGAATACAGTGTTCGTACCTGCCGTTATAATATTATTTGAACAATCATAAAATGTTACATTTAAATATGGATGGCTACAACAAGTATGGCTTCTGCCGTCTTCCTCACACATGTAAGCATATTGAAAAAAGCAGTTACTTGAAGTAACCGTGAATGTTTGACTTAAACGAACAACTTCTCCTTGTGAAGTAATATTATCATTCAGCTGAATGATCTTCGTTCCACCTAATGGAGAGTTAGGAATTGTACCTAACAAACTCCCGCTATTATAAGGAGTTGTTCTGATCCATGTATTTTTACCGGTAGCCGGAGTAGAACAGCATAAAGACATAGTACATGAACCAAAATTAGAATTTTGTCCTTCTGTTATAGTCCAACCACTAATAAGTGCTATTGAACCAGTAGGTGATGCCTCAAAATCCTCATTTAAACAAGGTGCAGTTGAAGGGGTAATAGGCAAATTTTTTTTATTATTATACGTTATCGTAAACCCATATTTTTCATTGATGTAATTACGTTTAGCACGATACATATAAACTTTAAATTCATTACCGAAATAACCATGAGATAATGCTTCGTTTTTCACTTTATCTTCATCAAATCCATTAATTGAATCTGACGGAAAAATGTAAGATAAATAAGACAGTTTGTTCTGTCCGATAACGACGATATTGGACAGAAATAAAACAATTACGAAAAGTGATTTTTTCATACTATGAATTTTACAAATAAAAATAGTCATTTCTTATACCAAAATCACTCCTTACAATGTAGATTACCAGTATGGCTTTATAAGTGGTCGGATTTCCGATGTGAAAATTTTCCTCAATATTTAAAAAACTAAAACAGAAAGCTAACTATTTAGTAACCACAATTTTTTCCTTTAGAGTATTCCCAGAAACAAAGTAAACTCCTGGAGTTAAATTGGTAATTGAGGCAGAATAATTATTTTCTGAATTCAACTTCAAGGTTTTAATGCTTTGTCCCAATTCATTTGTAATCGTAATAACTTCCTCCTTGCTTGCTTCAATTACGAAATCACCATTATTAGGGTTAGGATATACTTTTACACTTGTATTAGTTGCATTTAACGTTTCAATACCCATACAAACACTAACCGAAATATTTACACTCGACGTATTCGTGCATGATGTAGTTGGACTTGTGTACAAATAAGAAACTGAATAAGTCCCCGGTGCTGCCGGTGGTGTGAACAGGTTGCCGGTAACTCCTGTACCAAAATAAGTTCCACCCGAAGGAGAGCCATTTAATGCAATGGTATTACCCGAGGTACATGCTGTATATCCGGAAGCTGTTAAAGCCACGGAAGGTTGAGGCAAAATATTTAAGGTAAATACTTTTGTACTGGCACAAAATCCGGAGGACATCGATAAAGAATAGGTACCGGAAGTTGTCGCGACTATATTCTGATTAGTGGAATTGAGGAAAGGCCCTGTCCATTGATACGGACCTAAGCCCGCCGGTGCAGATAAATTAACGAAAGGATTTCCGCAAGAATTAATAACACCCGGAACCGCGGTTTGAACTCCGTTAGCTGTAACATTTAAAGAACTGCATTTCGCATCAAAGAAACAATATCCTTCATGTGCCCATCCATCGCAATCTCCAACTGTAACTTGTATTGTTACACAGGAACCAATGTAAGCTGTTAAATCAACAGCACTCACTTGCCAGGTTGAATTATAAGAAACGCCGGAAGTATTGGTTATCCACCCAACAGTTGAAGTTGGACAAGAAACGCCAGGTGCACTGATGCTTGTTGTACCACATGCCAATTGATTATTTAAACAATCAAAAAAAGCAATATTTATAAATGGTTGATCACAACATGCATGCCCTGCTCCATTTAAAACAGCTAAATAAGCATATTGTAATAATGAATTCGTTGAAGTCACCGGAAAAGTTTGACGCATCCTGATAACTTCACCTGCACTTACAACATTATCATTTAACTGAATGACTTTACTTCCTCCTAAAGGTGATGCAGGTACCGTAAAATTCACAACGCCTGTAACGACATGTGGGGTAGCTCTGATGAAAACATTTCCCGGAGCAAGAGGCGAAGGACAACATCCGCTCATGGCACAAGAACCCATGTTTTGTCCCTGCGTTAAAGTCCAACCGCTAACAGCAGTAACTGTTCCTACAGTCGATGCTTCAAAATCTTCATTTACGCAAGGGGCATTGTTTACGACTGGTGCGCCTTGTTTAAATTGATAGCCTGTAAAACCATATTTTTCATTGATGAAATTGCGTTTAGCTCTGTACATAAACACCTTATATTCCGAGCCAAAAAAACCTCTGCTTAAGGCATCCTGCTTTATCCGCTCTTCTTCAAAACCTTTTAAAGAATCGGAAGGAAATACATAAGATAAATAAGCCAATCTGTTTTGAGCATTCAATGCTATACTAAAAACGCTTAATAAAAGTAAGGAGTAGATTTTTTTCATGTATTGTATTTTCTATATCTAATATAGAACAATTTTTTGAAAATAAAAATCCCGGCTGTTGGGCCGGGATTTCAAATTAGATTATGTGAAAATTACTTCTTCTTTTCTGTATCGAAGTCAACTACGATTGGAGTTGAGATACATAATGAAGAGTAAGTACCAATTACACGACCAATTAATAAGGCGAAGATAAATCCGCGGATACTTTCTCCACCCCAAATAAAGATTACCAATAACACGAAGAATACGGTTAATGATGTTAAGATGGTACGGCTTAAGGTACTGTTCAAGGCGAAGTTGATTAACTTGTTACGCTCTTCACCTTGCACATCCGATTTTCCGCTTTCTGCTAAACGCTCACGGATACGGTCAAACACAACCACCGTTTCAGTCATGGTGTAACCCATTACCGTTAAAATCGCCGCTATGAAGTCCTGACCAATTTCTAAAGAGAATGGAAGGATACCGTCGAAAATTGTGTAGAATGATAATACGATAAGCACGTCGTGGAATAAAGCCACAACTGAACCTAAACCGTATTGCCATTTTTTGAATCGGATTACGATATAAATAAACATTAATAAACATGAGAACAAGATGGAACCATAAGCACCATACACGATATCCGTTGCAATGGTTGGTCCAACTTTTTGCTGCTGCATGATTTCATACTTAGTGCCTAAAGTTTTTAAACCTGTATTTAAAGCTTCTTCCACTTCCTGATCAGCTGTTGCTGCATTATCAGATACACGGTAAGTGGTTGTGATTTTAACCTGGTTCGCACTTCCTAAAGTTTTTACTTCCGGAGCTGATTCAAAAGGAGTCGCTAACGATTTTTTCACGTCTTCGGTATTCATGTCCTTTTCAAAACGAACTTGGTAAGTACGTCCACCTTTGAAATCAACACCTAAATTGAAACCACCGTTTTTAAAGTAGAATACAACACCTACAACAATTACTAAAGTAGAGATAGCGTAATATACTTTACGTTTTGCAACGAAATCGATGCTTACATTTTTGAAGGCGTTACGTGTAGCGTTGTTGTCAAATGGAATTTCCATTTTACGCTCTAACATCCAATCGAAAATTAAACGGGTAATTAAGATAGCAGAGAATAAAGATGCGCCGATACCAATTAATAAGGTTGTAGCAAAACCTTGAACAGGTCCTGTACCAAACACCATTAAGATAACCGCTAAGATGGCAAGTGTAACGTTAGAGTCAATGATAGAACTCATCGCATGCTTGAAACCTTCTTTAATAGATTGTGATGTTGATTTACCTAATGCTAATTCCTCACGAACACGTTCGAAGATAAGGATGTTCGCGTCCACCGCTAAACCAATGGTTAATACGATACCCGCAATACCCGGTAAGGTTAACACCGCACCAAGGGAAGTTAATATACCCATGATGAAGAACATGTTTGCGATCAATGCCACGTTAGCAACAACACCGGCTTTGTTGTAATACATAGCCATGAAAACTAAAATCACTAATAAGGCAATTACGAATGAAACTAATCCGGAATTAATTGCTTCTAAACCTAAAGTCGGACCAACAATGTTTTCTTCAACGATACGAGCAGGAGCAGGTAATTTACCGGCGCTTAAAATCGCTACTAAAGCGTCTGCTTCTTCGTTGGTGAAATCACCTGTAATTTGAGATTGACCACCTGCAATTTCAGATTGTACACGTGGTGCAGAGAACACCATGTTATCCATTACTACGGCGATACAACGACCTTCCTTATTACCTGAAGGCATGTTAGCCTTTGTTAAGTTCTTCCATTTAATAGCAGCTTCAGAGTTCATGCTCATGCTGATGTATGGATGCGCACCACTCTTTTGATCGTAATCTTTACGAGCATCTGTAATGATATCTCCGTATAAAGCTGCTTTACCGTTACGATCGGTTGTTTTAATAGCGTATAATTCAAAATAAGAAGCAACAACATTTCCACTTTCGTCTTTTAGTTCCTTCGATTTTGCACTCCACATGAATTTCATTTTAGATGGGAAAGCACTGCGTACTTTTTCCAATCTTAAATATGCGTTCGCCTTTGCAGTGTCCTCTTTAGTAAATGCTTTACCAACAACTGGACCAGGTGCTAAATATCTGTTTTTTCCATCAGGACTGTATAAAACTGGTTTAATCGGCGCTATTTCTGAGAATAATGGATAACGTTTTGTGAAACTCTTTACCGAATCTTCCTGTGCATTAGCTGAAGGATTTACTGAAGATAATTTGCTTAAGCTATCGCTAGCTTTAACTGAATCTGTTTTTAAAGAATCTTCTTTTGCAAGTTTAGAAATATCGTTAACTGGCGTTGGAGCGCCAACTACTTTTGTACTATCAGTTGTAGTTGAATCTTTTGCTGTTGAATTCTCATCAGGATTTAAGATCGAACGTAAGTTATTATTTGCTTTTTCGAAATACTGAGCTACTTCCTGATTTTCGTAAGTTTCCCAGAACTCTAAGTTTGCAGTACCTTGTAATAATTCACGTACACGTGCTTTATCTTTTACACCCGGTAATTCAACTAAGATACGTCCGCTTGATTCTAATTTTTGGATGTTTGGCTGCGCTACGCCAAAACGGTCGATACGAGAACGGAATGTTTTTTCAGCATTAGTGATTGACTCATCAACTTGTTGACGAATGAATTTAATCACTTGTTCGTTTGTTGCGTTGTATTCAATTTTCCCTTTGTTCTCGATAGTAGTGAAAAGAGGAGCTAATTTTCCGTTCGGAGCAACTTGTTTATACGTTTTCTCGAATAAAGTAATGAAATCATCATTGTTTGCTTTACCTAAATTCTTTTGAGTTTCATCTAAAGCTTTGTTGAAGTTTGCATCAGCACTGTTGTTGGATAAATTCTTGATGATATCAATAACAGAAACCTCTAAGGTAACGTTCATACCTCCACGTAAATCTAATCCTAAGTTGATTTCGCGTTTCTTACACTCTTCGTAAGTGTAGCTCGCAAATCCTAAACTGTAAGCAGGTAAATTCTTAACAGAATCTAAGTAACGATCAGCAACTTTCGTTTTTACCGAATCGATATAGCTTAATTCTTTTGTTGAATTTCCCTTAGCATAATCTTTTGCTTGTTGCATCACCTTTGGAGATGAAGCTAATCCTTCAGCGTAAGCTAATGCTTCTTGTTCAACACCTCTTGTAACCCATGTAAACGACAAATAGAAGATACAAGCCAGACCTAATAAGATTGCGAAAACTTTAATCGCGCCTTTGTTTTGCATAATGTTTTAAAATTTGATAAATATCCTAAAATAAGGGTGCAAATATATGATTTATGGTCGGATTTAGCAATTTAAGTTTAATAAATTGTATTACAGCAAATTACAAGGGTTTTAAAGTGCTTTTTTAGGGCATTTTCAGGGACTGATAATCAGTAGGTTTTGGGTAGAAAATCGGGGGCTTATTTATACAAATCCACCTTCGTTTCTTGATCGGAACGAATGTTGAATTTCTTCTCGATTGTATAGATGCTGCCTCTTAAACTTTTAGAACGCCATTCGATGCGATAGTTGCCGGGCTGCAAATAAAAAGATTGTTGTGTAGCCGTGCTTAAGTTACATACCCACTCTACTTTGTTGTTTTTCTCCTGCATGATACAGCCATCACCGCTCTCTAAAGATTTTACCGACAGCAATCCCGCACTGGCAATTTCTACACTTTTGGTTTTGGATTGTTCTATTTGATTGGAGGAAATGTAAGTGCGAGGAAGAGTTAAGATTTCCAAATCATAATTTCCTACAATATATTTTTCGGTTGTATTGAGTTGCTGCACATTTATGGTTTGCATATCGCCACCCTTGCGAACCACACATTTAATTTTTTCATTGTAATTATATACGCCAACCGCTCTGTTGATCTGTAAAAACCCTTGGGGTGCATCGATTGGAATAAGGGTATGTTTGCCAACCGTTAGTTTTACTTCTTTGCTCTCGGTAGGCGGAATGGTATGAGCCACAACTTTATATGTTGGATAATCATCAATGTATAAAGTATCCGGGTTACCAATGTAATTCAATGTATGAATATAATTATAAACGTATTGCTTTTTGTTGACGTCGTAGAAAGTCATGTTGACATTTGTCTCACTCGGCTTTGAAGTAATATCCAATAAATTTACCTGCGCACTTGTTTTATTAAGCTTTTGCTTGATGATGATGTCACTAATACTGGAAAAGGTATTGGCGTTATCGTAATCATAATAACTTCCCACACATTCAAATGTTTTAATTTGCTCAGGTGTTAATCCGATTCCGATAATAAAAGGTTTAAATACAATTCCTTTCTCCATTAACTTCTGTCGTGCTTTACACGGATCACCGCCACACTCCTCAATTCCATCAGTGATAATGATAATCATATTCACGGCTTTGTTATCCGGAAAATCATTGGCAGCTTGCGTTAATGAATGCTCAATGGGCGTAATTCCGGTAGGCTTTGCTTCACTCACTTTTTGCTTTATGAGTGCCAAATTATTTTTCGCGAATGGGACTATCAATTTCGAATCGTTGCAATTGCCGGGAGGATATTTTACCGTATGTCCGTACATACGCAAAGCGAATTGCATGTTTTTTTGTTTCGAGAGACTGTCTACGAATTTGTAAAATAATTTTTTGGCGCCTTCCATGCGCGTAAGCGGACCATGTGTATTAACCATGCTGCGGCTGGCATCAAACACAAACAAGATGCGGGTTAGTTGCTCAGTTTTTTTCACCTGCGCCACTAAACCAAAGTTCAGCAACAAGAATAGAAGTATAAAACGCAGTAAACGCATCTCAACAAAATTAGCCTTAGAGTAGTAATGAAATTTGACCGAGAAAGATACTTTTAAACCAAAGGAATGTTTAAAAGATTAGCGAATCATAACAATGGTGCCCTTTTTTTCAATGAATTCGCCCCGGGCATTTTTGTATTGAAGTATATAAACGTAAGTATTGTCTTCCATACCGGAACCATCCCATCCTTGGTTTTCGTCGGTGGTTTCAAATACTTTTGTTCCCCATCGATTTAAAACAGTAACCTTATAATCGGTTTTTTCTACAAATTGAGTAATTGGTTTCCAAATACGATTTTCGCCTTTTGGAGCAAAAGCACCGGGTACAAATACGCCACCTTCCACATAAGCTTCCGCGATATTGGAAGCACTTGAACCGGTGAGTCCGTACACATTACCAAAATTTTCAACTGCCGTAACGATATAACCTACCTTGCCGCTGTTTTGAACGATGTCTTCTACATTATCAGTATATGTATTGATGCCAACAGGAATAAAGGTAACCGGTGAAGATTGCAACTGTTCATCCACCACTCTGTAAATATTATAACCGGCTACTCCACCCGACCAATTTGTATAATGATCCCAACTCAAGTTATTATTAAAAATTTTTTCGCCGTCGTTCTTTACTTTCAATAAAATCGTTTTCCCGATGTTACTAACGTAGCGCACATTGCCGCAACTATCCAACAACTCTACTTTATAGTAGTAAGGTTTTTCACTTGCCTTGATATCCATGTCTTTATAAGTGACGAATAAATTTCCGGTGTATGGAGCAAAACCTATCAGATTAAAATTCACTGCGTCTTCAGAGCGAAGAATGTTATATCCTTTGCAGGATTTGGTTGTATCGCAATAGATGCTCAATAAGGCGGCC
This sequence comes from uncultured Flavobacteriaceae bacterium, assembly GCA_964416235.1. GTDB lineage: Bacteria > Bacteroidota > Bacteroidia > B-17B0 > Aurantibacillaceae > JAHEYG01. The sequence goes on from CAYQDP010000067.1 coordinate 9,610, forward strand.
TGATCTAAATCAACACTCGCATAATGTAAATAGGCGAAAGCTGATGACGGTGGTGCCGTAGCTACCAAACATGTCCGGTTAGATGTAGAAGTAATACTTCCAGGAACATTCACCACACGCACAATGTAACAATACGTTTTCCCGGGCTCTAATCCCGAATGCTTAAATGTAGTAGAGGTGGTATTACCAATTAGATTGTAAACACCGCCATTTACAGAACAATAAATTTTGTATTGCAAAACTCCCAATGGTAAATTGGTATAAGCAATCCATGTAAGATTGGCTGACCTACCGCAAACATCATAAGTGTTTTTTAAATTGATACTGTTGTGACTGGTACCAAGCGGACTGATATTTCCACAACTATCGATAGCTGCAATGCAATGTGTAACGCTGTTACTACTCGCGCTTAAAGTGCTTGTGTAACTTGTATTATTTTTTCCTAATACGGTGTCGATGTTCGACCAGGATGAACCATTGAAGTAATAAATCACATATCCGA
>CAYQDP010000068.1:0-9874 GCA_964416235.1 uncultured Flavobacteriaceae bacterium
AAGTAAATCAATCGCGGTGAAATGTTGCGGATGAACCGGACTTAATGTAAACGTATTTTTAAAGCAACTCACGATTTCATCAAGTTCATTTTTAGAAATCAATTTTTTCTTGTATGAAATAAAACTTTCTGCAATCATTCCTACTATCACTGCTTCCCCATGCAGCAACTCATCATCGGTTCCCAATAAAACAGCTTCAACTGCATGCCCAATCGTATGCCCGAAATTTAACGCCTTCCTTATATTTTTTTCTGATGGATCTTTTTTGACAAATTTATTTTTTAATTCTACACTCCTGTATAAATAATCACCAATGCTTTTAAGTTCGTAATCAGATTTCATTTTCTTCCACAGCACCTTATCGCTAATCAAAGCCATTTTCAAAATTTCCGCCGCTCCATTTTTTGTATCTCGTTGCGACAAGGAAGACAGGTAGTTTATATTAACAAAAACTGCTTTGGGTTGTGTAATGGTACCAATAACATTTTTGAGGTTAGCGAAATCTATTCCAGTTTTTCCACCAACGCTTGCATCGGCAATCGAGAGCAAAGTAGTTGGAATATTTATAAAATCAACTCCTCGTTTATATACAGAAGCGATAAAACCTCCCATGTCGGAAACAACACCGCCACCTAAATTTATAACCAATGTATTTCTATCAGCATTTAACTCCAGCATGGTTTCCCATATCTGAGCACAGGTATCCAGGTTTTTTGAACTTTCGCCCGGATCAATTTCTATAATCTCCGCAGATTGTAGTTTCTTGCAGTTTGTTAGCAGTTCGGTGTAGCAATTATGAAACGAATTCTGATCACAAATCACAAAATACTTTGAATGTTTATTTTTTGTAAGAAATGAACTAAGCTCCTTAAAAACGTTCTTACCGAAATGAACTTTATATCCGATTGAGGCGATTGCTTTCATGCTTAAATATACTAAATGAATGAATTGCTTAAAACATGAATTTTATCAATTAACGATTTAGATTCCTCAAAATTTAATGTTTGTTGCCCATCCGATAAAGCCTCTTCGGGTTTTTCATGTACTTCATAAATAACACCATCCGCGCCACTAATTAAACTTGCTAAGGCTAATTTCGATACATAATCCCTTATTCCAACGCCATGCGAGGGATCAGCGATGACCGGCAAGTGTGATTTATCCTTTAAAACCTGAATGGCATTAATATCAAATGTATTCCGATACGCATTTTCGAATGTACGGATACCTCTTTCACACAAAATTAATTTTTCGTTCCCTTTGCTAAATACATACTCAGCCGAATAAAGCAACTCCTCAATGGTTCCGCTGATGCCTCTTTTGATTAATACAGGCTTATCTAATTCTCCTAATGCATCCAATAAATTAAAATTTTGCGAATTACGCGCCCCCACCTGAAAAATATCCACATAAGGTTCCATCTGCTCCAGTTGTGATTCTTGCATCACCTCCGTAATTATTTTTATGTTGAGCGATTTGCAAATAGCATGCATTAATTTCAAACCTTCAATACCCATTCCCCTGAAGGCATAAGGAGAACTTCGTGGTTTAAACACGCCGCCACGCATAATCCTAACTCCATTTTTTACCAAATGTTCCGCTATGCTTTGTATTTGCTTCTCACTTTCTACAGAGCATGGACCGGCCATAATAACAGGACGTTCACCGCCAATCACTAATTCATCATCCAAATGAATCTTTGTGTTATTGGTTTTCCACTTTTTACTTACGAGTTTATAACTGTCGGAAACAACATGGATATCCTTTACCCCATTCATGTTTCCAATGGTTCTGATATCGAAGTCTGTTTTTCCAATACAAACTAAGTAATGGCCTAATTGGGTTCTGACTTCTTTGCTAGTAAATTTCTTTCCTGATAAATAATTTTCGATGCCGGATTTTTCTGTCGAGGAAATATTTTCTTTAAGCTGTATGATCATGACTGATGTTTTAATTCATTAATAAATTGTTCCGTTGTACTTTTAATATTTTCAGACTGCCCTATTCTTCTGATAAATTCAGAACCAATAATGGCGCCGTTGCCCGCTTTACAGGCTGTTTCAAAACTTGCTTTGTCTTTTATTCCGAATCCGATTAACACCGGCAGATTTAAATTGAAGCGAGGAATAACCTCTTCTAATTGATGTGAATTTTTAATTTCATTTCCCGTAGTTGAATTGGAAGACACCAGGTAGACAAATCCCTTAGCTGCTTTTTTTACTTCCTCAACACGGTTATGTTGTGATAAGGGAGATAGCAGAAAAATCATAATCATATTAAATTTCTCAGCAAGCTGTTTATGCTCACGTTCATATTCCTCAATCGGTAAATCAGGAAGAATCACACCGTCAATGCCGCATTCGTGGCATTTGGCGTAGAATGATTCTATACCGTATTGCAAAACGGAATTTAAGTAGCCCATCAAAATAACCGGCTTCTGTGTTTTTTTCCGAAGCACAATTAACTGATCGAACAAATTGGATAGCGTCATACCGTTGGCGATTGCCTTACTGCTGCTTTCCTGAATGGTCTTTCCATCCGCCAATGGGTCAGAAAACGGAATCCCTATCTCCATTAAGTCGGCACCTGCCGAGTCAAGCGCCTCTACAATTTCCAAAGTATCATTGTAATTGGGATAACCCGCGGTAAAAAATATCGAGACAATATCTCTGTCTTTATTCTGAAATAATTTTTCTATTCTGTTATTCATGTTTAATAATTTAAATGATTGATGTATGTATTCAAATCTTTATCTCCTCTTCCGGATAAATTAACTACTACAATATCTTCCTTCCTGAACTGAAGTTGTTGAAGCGCTGCCAGTGCATGCGCGCTTTCGAGAGCAGGAATTATGCCTTCTTTGCGTGTTAATTCCATTGCTGCTTCCAAAGCCTCTTCGTCAGTCGCACTTAGGTACTGTGCACGTTGTGTTTTGAATAAGTTTGCATGCAGTGGTCCTATTCCCGGATAATCAAGTCCCGCTGATATGCTATGCGGTTCCGTTATTTGTCCGTCGACATTCTGTATTAAATAGGTTTTGCAGCCATGTATAATGCCCGGTTTACCAATGGCCAATGTAGCAGCCGTTAGTCCTGAGTGTATGCCTTTTCCTGCTGCCTCAACACCAATGAGCTTAACCTTAGCGTCATCAATAAAATGATAGAATGCACCTGCAGCATTACTGCCTCCGCCAATGCATGCTATCACATAATCAGGAGAGCTGCGGTTAAATTGCTCTGTCATTTGAGATTTAATCTCTTCACTAATTACTGCTTGTAATCGTGCCACTAAATCGGGATAAGGATGCGGTCCAACCACGGAGCCGATTAGATAATAGGAATCCTCTGTATTATTCATCCAGTCGCGAATAGCTTCATTGGTTGCATCCTTGAGTGATCGACTTCCCGAATGCACCGGAATAACTTTTGCACTCAGCATTTTCATACGGCTCACATTAGGGGCTTGCCGCTCAATATCAGTTTGTCCCATGTACACCACGCAATCCAGATTCATCAATGCGCATACTGTGGCAGTAGCAACACCATGTTGTCCCGCGCCGGTTTCTGCAATGATTCTTTTCTTGCCTAAACGTTTTGCAAGCAATGCTTGTCCAACAGCGTTATTAATTTTATGTGCACCCGTATGATTAAGATCTTCGCGTTTCAGCAAAATGGTAGCTTTATATTTTTCAGACAGATTTTTCGCGTGATATAATGGCGTTGGACGACCCACATATTCTTTGAGCAAATGATCGTACTCTTTTTTAAAATCGGGAGAAGACAGGATATCGAGAAAGTAACTCTCTAATTCGTGCACGTTGTTGTATAATATTTCAGGAATATAGGCACCACCAAATTCGCCGTAATATCCCTTTCTGTTTAGTATTTCTGTTTTCATTTTAATAGTTGATTTGTTTTATAAATTCTTTTACTAATTGCGTGTCCTTTGTACCTGGAACGATTTCAAATTTGGAATTGACATCAATACCATAAAGCTTAGGGTGTTTAATCCTTTTGATAGTCTCCACATCTTCTATTCCTATTCCTCCGCTCAGAAAAAACGGTTGCTTGAAATCATAATCTTCTAGGGCGCGCCAATCAAATTGCTTACCTGAGCCGCCATGCAGCTTAGTTTTGGTATCCAATAAAAAATAATCGCAGACTTTGCTGTATTTCTGCATTAGCGCTTTATTCAGTTTGTTGTCTACAGAAAATACTTTAATCACTTTGACATGTTGATTGAGCTTTGTACACAATTGAGGGGATTCATCTCCATGCAATTGCACATAATCCAGATAGTATTTAGCCGCCGCATCCATTATTTCATACTCGTTGGCATTAACGAACACACCCACCTTTTGTATCGAGTGATGCATATCCCTGATAACATGATTATTTAGTGAACTGTTATAATAGCGCGGCGATTTCTTATAAAATATAAATCCAAACAAGTCGACACCTGCGCCGGCCAATTCCAATATGTTAAGCGGATTGTTTAAACCGCATACTTTAATTTTCATGGCTATGTATTAACTGATTAAATTTTGCAATAAACGCTCTGCACGCTTCATGTGGTTTGGCTTGTTTCATGAAATGTGAGCCAATTAAAAAACCATTATAACCTTCCTTTTTAAGCAGTAAAGCATCCTCAGGTTTATTAATGCCACTCTCCGATACCAACACCGCATTGGATGGAAGCAGTTTTTTCATTCTTACGGAATGTGTAAGATCAATTGACATGGTTTTCAAATCGCGGTTATTGATGCCAATCACATCCACGTCGCCGTCAACTTTATTTATTTCTTCTTCACCATGCAACTCGAGCAGAACTTCCATTTTCAGCTGATGCGCTAAACGGGAAAAGTTTTTTATTTCCTGAGACGTTAATATAGATGCGATCAACAAAACAGCATCCGCTCCAATGGATTTTGCTTCCAGAATCTGATACTCATCAATTATAAAATCTTTGCGCAAAACGGGACAATAGTTAAACTTCCTCGCCAGTGTTAAATCGTTATTGCTCCCGCCAAAATATTTCGAATCGGTTAAAACGGATAAAGCACTGGCACCGCTCTGCATATAACCGATGGATATCTTTTCAATTTCAGCATATTTATTAATGATGCCCAGAGACGGTGACTGCTTCTTGAACTCCGCGATAATACCGCTCTTATCTTTACGCAAAAGATACTTTTTGAGAGAAACGGAATCGCTTTCAAAATAAATGGAAGTCTCTAATAAACGAACAGGATAAAGCTGCTTACGTTGTTCAACTTCCTGTTTTTTGAAATCTACAATGTCAAATAGTGTTTTCATTTTTTAGTTATATTTTTTAATACGTTAAATGCTTTTCCGGAATCAATTGCTTCTTTACAGATTTCCACTGCCTGATGAAATGGAGCTTGAGGCGAATAACAACAATATGCGGCGGCGGCATTAGCAAGCACCACATTTTTGCGTTGATGAGTTTCTTTATTCAGTAATACGTTTACAAATATCCTTGCCGATTCTTCCATGCTTTGGCCGCCCGCAATATCCTCCGGCATGAGAGCTTCAAAATTTAATTCTGCGGGAGTGTAAAGTTTTTCGGATTTATTGGAGTAAGACTTAACCGCGCCGGTTAAACTGATTTCATCATATCCATCAATTGAATTTACAATCGTGTAGCGGATGTTTTGTGTTTGCAGATAGTAATGATACAACCGCGCGGTCTCTTGATTAAATACGCCAACAAACTTGGCCGATATATTAGCAGGATTGGTTAATGGACCAATGAGATTAAAAAAAGTGCGGAAGCCAATTTCCTTTCTTAAGGAGGCTACACTGCTTAAAGCAGGATGGAACAATGGCGCATGCAAAAAACAAATATTGTCTTCATCCAGTTGACGACGCAACACATTGATGTCATTGGTAAATTCGTAACCCAGATATTTTAATATGTCGGATGATCCGCTGACTGATGTGGAGCCATAATTACCGTGTTTGGCAACGGGAATGCCGCTTGCCGCCAGTACAATCGCGCTTAATGTGGAAATATTAAAAGTGTTTCTTCCGTCCCCACCTGTTCCGCATACATCCATTGTTTCTTGCTCAAATTCTATTTTGATGCAATGTTTTTCCAGTGCCGCTGCCATACCACTTAATTCCTGCAGCGTAATTGGTCTTGCGCGATAGAAAGCCAGTACAGCTGCGGTTTGAGTTGCATTTAACTCCTTTTGCATTAAGCCTGTCATCGCGGAGTAGGCTTCTTGTTGTGTGAGGGCATAGCCCTGTGATAATTTTTCGAAATATGTTTTCATAATGGAAATAATAAATACGTCGCACGCTCCTTTTGAAGCTTGCATAATTAATTCAATACTATGTTTAAACGATTAGGCTTTAAGCCAATTGCGGAGCATGGTTTCTCCGTATTCAGAAAGAATAGATTCAGGATGAAACTGCACACCTCTCACATCATACGACTGATGTTTCAGTGCCATTATTTCATTTTGCTCATCTACAGCAGTAATTATTAAATCAGAGGTAAGCGTATTTCTATCCACTACCCATGAATGGTAGCGGCCTACCGTAAAAGTAGTAGGACAATCCTTAAAAAGGATATCATTCCCGGTAACATGAATTGGAGTTGCAATGCCATGATAAACCGAATCCAGATTTTTTAATTGAGCGCCGAAAGCTTCGCCGATTGCCTGCAATCCTAAACAAACTCCAAAAATGGATTTGGAGGAAGCGTATTGCTTAATAAGTTCAGGCATGATGCCCGCGTCTTTTGGTAATCCCGGTCCCGGCGATAAAAGTACTTTATCAAAAGCAGCCACTTCGCTCAAGGTAATCTTATCATTACGATGAACTTCAAAGGGGATTTCACTTACCTTTTCTACTAAATGCACGAGGTTGTAAGTAAAACTATCGTAATTATCCAACACTAATAATTTCATGGCTGATTTGATTTGTAATATTATTAAATTTTTCGGCATGCTGTACGGCTCTTTTTAAAGCACGCGTTTTATTGTAAATTTCATTGTTCTCGCTCTCAGGATCGGAATTTATCACTATCCCGGCACCGGCCTGATAGGTTAAACAATAATCTTTACTTAAAAATGTACGGATCATGATGGCGTGATTCACTTTGCCACAATGCGAAATAAAACCAATGCAACCACCATAAAATTCCCGCGATGTTTGTTCCATTTCCTCAATCAATTCCATCGCTCTGTATTTCGGTGCTCCTGACAAAGTACCTGCAGGAAATGTTCCGGTTAAAAGTTCAAAATGACTAAACTCATCTTTCAATCGGCCCTCTACTTTGCTTACCAAGTGAATTACGTGCGAATAGAATTGTATCTGCGCCAGTTTTTTTACTTCTACCTGCTTGCAATACTTACTCAAATCATTTCGTGCTAGATCCACCAGCATCAAGTGTTCTGATTTTTCTTTTGGATCATGGAATAACTGAGCAGCGTATACAGTGTCTTGCGCATCATCACCGGTGCGTTTATAAGTACCTGCGATAGGATGAATTTCTGCAGATTGATTATTGATGACCAGTTGTGCTTCAGGGGAAGAACCGAAAAACTTGTAATTCCCTAAATCAAAATAAAACAAGTATGGCGATGGATTTAAATTGCGAAGTGCTCTGTAAACATTGAACTCATCACCCGCGAATTTCTGACTGAAACGTTTTGACAACACCAATTGAAACACATCGCCAGTCTGACAATGATGTTTGGCTTTTTCTACCATGGCCTTAAATTCATCATCGGTACAGTTGACTTCTTCAGCACCAATAGCCGAAAACGGATAGCATACTTCCTTTCCTGATTTTATCTTTTGTTCCAGATCCGACAATTGAATTTGACATTGCTTATTGTCGATGGCGTGACTGATCAGATAAAGACTATCCGATTGATGATCGAAGACCAACAGAAGGGAATAACAAGCATAATACATCTCCGGCAAATCCAGTTCTTTCTCCTTATTAAATTGGATGTCTTCAAAATACGGTATGGCATCATAAGCCATGAAACCAAACAATCCGCCATAACAGAAATCAAATGGATACGTTTCGAATTCGAACGATTTATAAAATGCATTTAATTGCCGGATAATTTCTGCCGAATTAAATACGTTGTTAGAAATCTCTGCTAATGCTGATTTGGTTTTAAGTAATCCACCCTTCAAGGTAATATCCGCAAGCGGATTCAAACAGATATAAGAATAATGACCTACCCGTGAATTATAATCACAGCTTTCAAGAAGCAATGGCTTTTGATAATGATCGCGCAGGTTCAAATAGAGCGAGACCGGCGTATATCTATCTGAGAGTATTTTCTTTATTTGTGTATGTAATTTCATTTTTCAATTATTATTTAAAACAAAAAGCCCGCTGTAGATGAACAGCGGGCTTCAAAATGGCCTGTATAGATAGGTAAATAATCTAGCTGTTCACAACATTTGTCGCGAACCACCACCAAGAATTATTTACAAATTGTTTTTTCATTAACGCATCAAAAGTATTAAAAAAATCAATTCACCAAAAAAATATTTTTATAAAAGCGAATTTAAGATTTGTCCGAACCTGAAAATATCCTCGAAAGAATTATATAAAGGCACAGGTGCACAACGTATTACGTTTGGTTCACGCCAATCCGGAATCACACCGTTTTCGATTAATTTATTGTACAATGGTTTCCCGTATCCGTTCGCGACAATTGAAATCTGACATCCTCTGTTTTCTTTTGGTGTAATAATTTCTAAGCAATTATTTTTTTGCTTGTTTACCTCTCCTACAATAAATTCAAGATAGGCAGTTAACCGCTTGCTTCTTTCCACCAACGCGTCCATGCCTACTTCATCAAAAATATCTAATGAGGCGCGACATGCTGCCATTGCAAAAATTGGTGCATTACTCATTTGCCATCTTTCTGCAGTTTGCATAGGCACAAATGTTTTGTCCATTAAGAAACGAGTTTTCTTATCATGTCCCCACCATCCTGCAAACATTGGTAAATCCGTATTCTTTAAATGTTTTTGGTGCACGAAGGCTCCGGCAACACTGCCCGGACCACTATTCAAATATTTATAACTGCACCACGCAGCAAAATCAACACCCCAATCGTGCAATGCTAATTTTAAATTTCCGGCGCCGTGCGCTAAATCAAATCCAACAATGGCACCTGCTTTATGTCCGGCTTCCGTAATCGCTTTCATATCGAAAACCTGACCCGTAAAATAATTCACGCCGCCAATCATTACCAGTGCTAACGAATCTTTGTTCTTCTCGATTGCAGAATAAATATCTTCATGACGAATGGTATACTCACCTTCTCTGGGTGAAATTTCTATTAAAGCATCTTCGATAGAATAACCGTGGAATTTTATTTGCGATTGTAAAGCATATTGATCACTAGGAAACGCCTTTGCCTCACACAAAATTTTATAACGCTGTTTAGTTGGTCGGTAAAAAGAAACCATCAATAAATGAAGATTCACAGTTAATTGATTCATCATAACTGTTTCTTCAGGAAGAGCCCCAACGATCTTTGCCATTTTATCGGTAAGAAATTCATGATATGGCATCCATGGATGTTTAGCCAGGAAATGACCTTCCACACCAAACTTCGCCCAATCTTCCAACTCTTGTTGTATATACGATTGGGTTGTTTTAGGTTGCAATCCCAAAGAGTTTCCCGTGAAATATACTACATCTTGTCCGTTATGTTGTGGAAATAAAAAGCGTTGACGATAAACACTTAATTTATCAGCTTTGTCGCTTTGTTGTGCGAATTCCAAACTATTCATAAAATTCATAAAATTGGGTATTATGTAACCATCCAAAGATATATCTTTGTGCCTGATTTTTATAGTACTCTTAT
>CAYQDP010000069.1:0-9853 GCA_964416235.1 uncultured Flavobacteriaceae bacterium
AAACCTTACAGTTCCATATTAATTGCAAGCGGTATTTCCATTGTTATTTCTGCCGGCATAAATATGTTGCCGTTATCTGCAGTTATTTCTTCAACCTGGTGGATAAGCATTGTGTTTCATGTTTTGATTTCTTTACTGCTTAATTTAATTATGCTAAGGAAAACAGAAGAAGCACGCGACATGATTAATAAAATTATGTTCACTTCTATGGGGCGCTTATTAGTGTGTATGGTGGGTGTTTTTATTTATAGCCTGATTGATAAACCAAGTTTCTTTGCTTTTGCTATTCACTTTATGTTGCACTATATGGTGTATACCGTTTTCGAAATTACTTTCATTGTTAAGTTTATTCGTTCACAGCAAACTAAACCTTAATTCATTTGTTTAATCAATAATGGAAAATCCAATTGATAAAGATAAGGTAGCAGAACAGCCGGGATTAATCGCATATCCGCATAATGTGGGAAGCTTGATGATTAAACCGGAAGACGAAGGAAAATTAAAGTCGCGTGCAATGTCGGCCATGCGCGAACAAACTAATATGCAATTGAAGCAAATTCAAAAGCAAGTGCAGTTATTGATGGAGCAAGCAAGCAACATTCAAAAACGAATTGAAGTTTCTGAAAAAATTTATCAAGCTGACATGTCGTTCGAGCCTTTTGTAGGGCATACCTATTATTTATATAAAAAGGAGGATCATTACCGTTTAATGATGATCGGACCTGATGAATGGGGTAAATCTAAACCTTCTGAATTAGAATACGTTAGCTCTGCGAGATTGCTCGCCGACCACACTTGGGATATATTTGACTAAACCTTTTGCATGGTTTTTGCGTCTTAGTATAGAAAGAGGGAGGTTCACATGGCTATTAAACAATTAACTATACCAATGTTTCCACTCAATATGGTGGTGTTACCCGGAGAAACGGTAAAGCTGCATATTTACGAGGAGCGCTATAAACAACTTATCAATGAGTGTTTGGAAAACGAAGCTCATTTTGGCATTCCGTTTTCAGTGAATGGAAAGATAAAAACGCACGGCGTTGAGGTAAAGATAAAGAAAGTACTGAAAGTAGATGAGAATGGCGAAATGGATATTTTAGTGGAAGGCATTAATGTATTTAATATTCTGGATTACTCCTCTCAACTAAAACCAAAATTATACGGCGCCGCTATTATTCAGTATAACGAAGAAGAAAAACTAACGGTGAGCACCTACCTGCAGGAGTTAGCAATGGAGTATTTATCGTTGACTCAAAACAAAATTCTGGATTACGATTCATTCAAAACTGCCGGCATTTACGATATCGCTAATTTATTACAATTATCGGCGAAGGAGAAATACCAACTCATTTCACAAGATGAGATTGGCGAGAAAGAAAAATATCTCATCAATACTTTCCGTCAAACCATCTGCATTTTTGAGAAGGAAACCGAACTAAAAGACCGTTTCATTTTCAATTAATCACACACACAAACACACTGAAAGTCCCGCCTCGGCGGGATTTTTAGTTTTACACATTTACATTAAATCCGTCCACTTAACAAATAAGCAAAGCCACTTGTTGAATGTTGCTTTAGTGTATGCGATGCGTTTTCTAATTTTATTCTAAATAAAACGCGAATGAAACTAATTTACATGGCCCTTATCAAATTGTTTAACTCTAAAACCAAAGGTTATGAAAATTACATTCAACAATGCGCAAAAAATGAACGATATCATTTTTGCCAATCGCAACAAAGAATACGGCGCATACGCACTCCGTTCGGCATATAATGCCACATTAATCAGAGTACTTTCTTACGTTGTATCTACAGTTTTTTTATTATCAGCAGGAATTTACATTGCAAATCGCAACGTAAAGGAAAAAATTTCAGTGTATGTTGGTACCAACGATACAACATTTACAATTCCTTATGATGGTACACCACCTGAACCGGAAACTAAACCGGAGCCGCCAACTAAAAAAACAACGGCCGCACTTTTGTCTACCGAATTATCTACTAATATTTCGGATACAGTGAAGCATGAGCAAAATGGTGTAACCAATAATAATATTAATCCTATTGGCGATCCAAAAGGAGATCCTAATGCCACTAATCCAATTGGTACCGGCACCGAAACTACAGCAGTTACAAATGTTGTTCCAACTGTAGAACCGCCAACTGCTTTTCCGCAAGAGGAGCCTGAGTTTGAAGGAGGCTTCAATGCCTTACGCGCATTCCTGGCAAGTAATATTATTTATCCTGAAATAGCTAAAGATGCAGGAGTAGGCGGAACCGTACATGTAACTTTTATCATTAATGAAAAAGGCGAAATAGAAAGTTCCAAACTTTTAAAAGGAATAGGTTACGGTTGTGATGAAGAAGCTGTACGTGTAGTCAATAAAATTCCAAAATTCAAAAAACCCGGTAAAAACGCAGCCGGTAAACCTGTAAAGGTAATCTATAATATTCCTATAGCGTTTAAGTTAAAATAGGGGTGTTTGTTTCGAGGTAAACTCGCGATGGCGAGAACGCCTCGCCGTTTGTTTGTGTGAGCCGTTGGAAAAACCAACGGCTTTTTTCATTTCCTTATTTGAAATAGACGCTTAATTGGCTAACTTTAATACCCAATGTTTTTCAGAGTCATAAGGATATTCTGCATTATTGCAATGTTAATTTTGACGCAGGCGTGTTCAAAGGAAAATGCATTTGATTGTTTTAAAACAACTGGTCCCGACCGTACAGAAGAGAGAACGCTTGATGAGTTTAATACGGTTATTATCTACGACAATATGGAGTTAAATATTGTTCAAGGGAATACCTACAAAGCCACTATCACAGCCGGAAAAAATCTCCTCGAATCAATAGCTACAACAGTGGAGAATGGTACTTTGGTAATTGAAAATAACAACATGTGTAATTTTGTGAGAGGGTATAAAAGAAAAATCTCGATTACACTGGAAGTGCCAAAGGTTAAAAAGGTAACGAACGCCGGTGTGGCGCCCATTGTCTTTTCCGAATCTTTTGCACTCGACACCATTATTGCAACGATAGAAAATTCAGGCGATATTTATTTGAAAGGTAATTATTATGAAATAAGAACAAGTACCCATGGCAATGGCGATATGAACATAAGTGGGAAGTGCAATAAATTATTTGTTTATACGAATGGCACAAATCATGTTCATGCCGAGAATCTTGAAATAACCGATTATGTTTTTGTTGAAACATTTAGCATAGGAAACTGTTACATGAATACCGCGCAATTAGCACGGTTCGATTACAACATTCACGAATCAGGAAATATTTATTACAAGGGCACTCCACCGCTGATTAATAATTTTAGCAAAGGCAATGTAAAAGGTAAAGCAATACCTTATTAGACTCAGCCGCTAATTCACCGCTATCCACTTATCGGGCATAAAGATTGGAAGTTTAATTACTTTATTTCCTTTACGAACGAAAATAAGTGGATAACAAATTCATTCAACAGCTTTTTTATTCTTTAACGAGCTTAACTGATTTTGTTTCGCCGTTGGAAATATATTTTAAAAGATAGATTCCGTCTTTTTCTTTTTGAATATCTAATTCCAGATTTTCACTGATAGGACTATACGAACGAATTAACTGCCCTTTTAAATCATAAATTTCAATCTTTGAGTTTGTGGAAAAATCAGGAATCCTTATGAAATATTTACCTTCAGATGGATTCGGGTAAATTATGGGATTATAAGAATTTGGAATTTCTTTTATTCCTGTAGGTAATAAACACGATGGTCCGCTTGCCGGATAATAAGAAGTGTTGTTTTGGCTGTAACACTCTAGTCTAGACGCGCAATTGCATAACATAATCGGCATAGGTTCAATTAATCCAGCACTATAACCCATCCCTTCAATAAAATTATAGTTTGGGTTACCGTTTAATTTGAATGCTTTCATCCATCCATTGGAAGTAAGAATGCTGTCTGCCACAGTTACGATAAAGGGGCTAAATGAAGGATTATTCATGGTTTTCGGCAAAGTATCACCCACTTTCAAATTAAAATCATACAAAAGAGTGTCTCCGGAACAACTTGTACAAATCATGTTTGTCGCGTTACGTACGTATACTTTTTTGCCGACAGATCTTATAAAAAAAGATAATCCAGCCCCATAAATAGTTGGGGGCGGCGGAGCAAAACATGGATTAATTGTAGGAGGGGGCACGGGACAGTAACATTGTAAATAATGTGTTCCCTTCTTGTATACTTTCTTATATTGGTAAGACCCAATAACAGTATCACCATTTATAAAATAATTATAGAGGTCGGTTTTATAACAATTTGAAGCAATTTCGTTTTTATATTGTATCTGCCAACAAGGATTGTTATTGAAATAACTATTTATCTGTGATTGACCGATACCTGATAGACAAATTAATACAATAAGAGTGTAAAAGTACTTCATGCTATAGATAGTGGTTGATTAAACCAAAAATAGTTAAAAGAACATGAAACTGCAATTTTCTTCAACGTTTAACCTAGAAAGGTGTAACCAAGGCTTGATTCGCCGTTATATAAACATACCTCTGTTTAAAACACCTTATGGCATAAATTTTACCTGCCTCTTTAAGATTTAATTTCGTAAAAAACTATTCTGATGCTAAACTTTATTTTACAGGCAGGTATAAATGCTGTTAACACCGTAGCCGCAGTCGATTCATTAGCCGCTGCAAATACCGGAATTCAAACGATTGAAAATGCAGCTCCTGAAATTACCGAGACTAAAATCTCATTAATAGAAATGGTGATGAAGGGCGGACCGGTAATGATAATATTAGGAGTGCTGTTTGCTGTTTCCATCTATGTTTTGGTAGAACGTTTAATGATTATTTCCAAAGCGTCTAAGAAAAATCCGACTTTAATTTCTGGCATTAAAGAATTTATAAATACAGGTAATCTTGCCAATGCGCGCAGCATGTGCAAAACCATTAATACACCTGAGGCGCTAATGCTCGAGCAAGGAATTTCTCGTATTGGCCAACCTGTGCAGGAAATTCGTGAGGCAATGAATCAAAGCGGTTCTAACGAATTAAGTAAACTCGAGAAAAACCTGAGTGTCTTAAACATTACAGGCCGCATTGCTCCAATGTTTGGATTTATCGGTACCATCTTTGGTGTAATTAAAATTTTCTACGATATCGCTTTGGCAAAAACAGTAGAGATTGAAGTTATCTCAACGGGTTTATACCAGAAGATGATTACATCAGCAGGTGGATTAGTGGTAGGTGTATTAGCCTTCGTAGCTTACCAATGGTTAAATGCCCGCATCGATAAAATTTCTGTGCGCATGGAAGAAGCACAAATTCAGTTTTTAGATATGCTGAACGAACCAACAAAATAGTTTTAACCTATCTGCGATGATTCGCGAAATCTGCGGGAAATATTAAATTAAAATGGGATTACGTAAAAAAATGCATAGGGAAGCTGAGGTGAGCACTGATTCGTTAAACGATATCATGTTCTTCCTCCTTCTGTTTTTCTTGATTTTATCTACAATGGTTAGTCCGAATGCCATGAAGGTAAATCTGCCAAGTTCGAAAGCAAACAAACCCATAGATAATAATAAAAAACCAATTCACTTAGCTGTTACTAAAGAGCGTAAGTATTTTGTAAATAGTAAGGAAGTTGATTTCGGCAATTTGGAAACGCTTTTATTAGAAAATATTGCAGGGAAAACGGAACCGGTTATCGTATTACATATTGATAAGGATTTAGTGTATCAGGATTTTATCGATGTGATGCAAATTGGTGATCGTTTAAAATGTAAAATGGTTTGTGCTACTGCACCTTCTAACTCTCAACAATAATCATGTACTTAAGCGCTGCCGAAGAAAATAAAAACCGCACTATCTCTGCACTTATCTCTGCAGCGATTATGGCTTTGGTATTGCTTTTTCTTATCTGGTTTACCATCGTCACACCTAATCCTCCTTTCCCTGAAGTTGTAGGCGGCGGCGGTGGAATGGAAATCAATTTTGGAACTTATAACGAAGGAACAGGAAATGTTGAATCCAACGGTATTGGAGATGCAACGAGCGTGGTTGAACAAACGGAGACAACCCCTCCGCCAACGAACAGCAATAACGAAACAGTTTATACAAGTGAAGACGGCGAAGATGTGAAGGTGGAGGACAATAAACCGAAAACACAGAATAACGTAACAGTAATTAAACCGGTAGTAGAAAAGCCTCGCGAGAAAACCGCAGCTGAATTGCTCGCCGAAAAGTTTAATAAGAATAAAGGAAAGAACGGAGGCGGTGATGGTAATAGCGGACAAGCCGGAAACGAAGGAAGTCCGGATGGAAACCCTAACACGAATGGCACCGGAGGAACAGGTGGTGGTGACGGTGGTGGCGATGGACCAGGTCACGGACCAGGCAGCGGCCCGGGTTCCGGTCCCAGTAAAAAATTTGGATTTGATTTAAAAGGAAGAGCAATTGTAAACCCTCCGAATTTACCAAAGGATACTAAGGAAGAAGGAAAAGTAGTGGTAGAGATTACAGTAGATAAAGAAGGAAATGTTACGGAAGCCAATCCTAACGGTCGTGGTACTACTACTTCCAGCGCGGTATTAAAAGCCAAAGCGCGTCAGGCTGCATTGGCAACAAAGTTTAATGTGAGCGGACAATTTGAAGAACAAAAAGGAACCATCACTATTGTATTTGCATTTAATTAAATGAACTATTCTCAAACGCTGGAATATCTCTTTTCGCGTTTACCCATGTTTCAGCGCGTTGGCGCTGCCGCGTATAAAGCCGATTTAAATAATACCATTGCTATTTGCAAGGAGCTCGGTAACCCGCAAAACAAATTGCAGTGCATACATGTAGCAGGCACGAACGGCAAAGGTTCTTCCTCTCACATGCTGGCGGCGGTTTTGCAAAAGGCCGGTTACAAAGTGGGATTGTACACCTCACCACACATGGTGGATTTCAGGGAGCGAATTAAAATCAACGGAAAGCTTATTCCTAAAGATTACATTGTAGAATTTGTAGAAAAACATAAAGAGGCTTTCGAAAAAATTGAACCTTCATTTTTTGAATGGACAGTTGGATTAGCTTTTGATTATTTCGCAACTCAGGAAGTAGATGTGGCGGTGATTGAAGTAGGCTTGGGTGGAAGATTGGATTCTACCAATGTTATTAAACCCATAGTGAGTTTGATTACCAATATTGGTTTTGATCACATGAATTTGTTGGGAGATACGCTGGTGAAGATTGGTGGTGAAAAGGCAGGCATCATTAAAGAACGAATTCCTGTTGTGATTTCTCAATATCAGCCGGAGGTGGCGCCTGTATTTAATGAAAAGGCTAAGCAATTGAAATCTCCCATTGTGTTTGCAGATAAACGTTACAAATTGGTAAGCTGGGAAAAAAATTTAGACGGACTCAAAGTTACACTAGCGAATAGAAGTGACAACCATTCGCTAACTTATCAGTTGGATTTAAGCGGAACCTATCAATTGAAAAATATATTAGGTGTCATTACTGCTTTGGATTTTGTAAAAGAAAGTGGTTTTATTATCAGTGAAGAAAATATTTCAGAGGGATTAAAGCAAGTAGTAAAACTAACCGGCTTAAGCGGAAGATGGCAAACCATCAATGAAAAGCCGCTCATTATTTGTGACACCGGACATAATGAAGATGGCATCAATGAAGTACTAAAAAACATTGAAACCATAAAGTATAAACAATTGCACATGGTAATTGGTATGGTGAATGATAAAGATGTTTCGAAAGTTTTATCCATGTTGCCAAAAAAGGCGGAATATTATTATACCAAAGCGAATATTCCTCGGGCGCTCAACGAAAACGAATTAGCGTCTCAGGCTTCTCAAGCCGGATTAAAAGGAACTACTTACGAAAACGTAAAATCAGCGATAGAAGCTGCAAAGAAAAAGGCAAAAGCAGGCGATTTGATTTTTGTAGGTGGGAGTACTTTTGTGGTGGCGGATGCGCTGGCTATTTAGCCAATTGTCAAATCAATAATGTTTCTTGTATTTTTCTTGTTAATCTTAATTCTTTTTATTCCAATTTGACTAATAATAATTCCGGCAGTTACTAAGGAGATTGACACAATTGCTGTTTCTTGCCTTAATATTGGTGAAGTTTCATTTATTGCATTGTTAAATGAGTCTATTAATAGTAAACCAACACCTGCGTAAGTTAATGCTGTTGAAAATAATTTGATTAGCCTATAATTAGCTTTCAACTTAATAGATTTAATTTCACTTAACTTAATAATACTGTCATTAGATAATATAATCATGCTGTCTTGTAAGCCGACTATTTTGCCTGTTTTATATCGCTGCTGCCCTTTAAGTTTGTATTCTAAAATATCGTTTATAAATAATTCTGATGTTTTAAAGTTATTTAAGCATACTCTATTTATTCTTAGAACTTTTTGCGAATGAACATTCAATGTTAGTATTAAAAGTATGAATAAAATTAATTTCATTGTTTTAATCTAACTTGTTAATTATTTCCCTTTCGGTGCCAAAGCCAAATTCACGCGCTGCGCAACGGTTTGCGCGATTTTCGATAAGTAGGTATTAATAATTTTTGTCGGGTTATTGATGTTAGCCGGAAATTCAATTTCAGCTACGCCTGAATTAATTTCTTTTGCATCATAAGTGTAAACAGTATAGTGTAAAATTATTTTTCGGAAGCCTGACGCGGCAGCAACATCTGCGGGCCCGCCGCTGTTCGAAGCTTTAATATCGAGTTGATTAACGAATACAAAAACATCACTCTTGTATTTGCCATATAAATACGGAACAAGTGTAGCGTTGGTAATCTTCGCGTTCATGAAACGTTTTTCGTTATCGGTGCCCACAACGATTTGTCCTTTTTCAATTTTCTTTTCTTCTTTTTCTTTTTTAGGTGGTGTGTAATTGCTTTGATCAGGTACCTTCATGTAAGCATAATTGAGGTACTGATAAATGTTTTCTAAATCTTTCTTCGTCTTAACTGTATCATCAATCATATCCACCACCATGTGTTGCGATTTGAAAGCTTTGTACAATTGCTCATTCATCCCATCGCGAAATGTGTTTTTAATTTGCTTGCCGCTCATTTTCGTTTCCATGTTGATAGCATAATCTATCTCACTCATGTACATGCGCGGTTCAAAAGGAATAATCATCACTTTATGTTTACCCGGAGCAGGCGCTTTTTCTTCGCCTTTTTTGCTGATGGTAGTATGTTGCGCAAAGGATAGCGCGTAGGTCAATAAAAAAATTACAGATGCAATAAACCTATAATTCTTTTTATTCATGGCTAGTATAACGTTTAAAATATGATTTGGTTACATTAATCCCTTAACCAATCGGTGTTGGCGTAAATCATCAGACTTAAGATAAGTACAAGTCCCACATAATTCGCGTAATAAATAACTTTCTCCGGAATTTTGCGGCGACTAATCATCTCAATTAATAAAAACAAAATGTACCCGCCATCCAACATTGGAATTGGTAAGAAGTTCATGAACGCTAATACTAAAGAGAGGAATCCTGTAAATAACCAGAAAGCATGCCAGTCCCAAACTTCATTCATGTTTTTATACATGCTGTAAAATCCGCCAACTTGTTTGTGAGCGTCTTTCACGGTAAACAATACAACAAATTGTTTTGCCTGCATAATTAAATTTTCAATGCCGTAATGTAAGCCTGCACCCAAAGATTCGAAGAAGCCGAATTTCTGATCGTATATCGGCGTGTATTTTTCAGTGTTGTTATAAAAACCAATACTGCCTTCTAAACTGATTTTTGATTTTAATCTAACGGTGTCCACACCGCGAATAACAACCAATTCAGCTTCTTTGCCTTT
>CAYQDP010000070.1:0-9788 GCA_964416235.1 uncultured Flavobacteriaceae bacterium
GCCGCTTTGTTCTGCACCCAACATGTTTCCTGCTCCGCGAATGTCCAAATCGCGCATCGCAATTTGAAAACCGCTTCCCAAATCGCTAAAATCAACAATTGCTTTTAAACGTTTACGTGCTTCATCGGTTAAACTGACTTGTGGCGGCGCCAGTAAATAACAAAATGCTTTCTTATTACTGCGCCCCACTCGCCCACGCATCTGATGTAAATCACTTAACCCGAAATTTTGCGCATCATTTATTAAAATTGTATTGGCATTACTAATATCAAGTCCGGATTCAATAATGGTAGTAGCAACCAAAACATCATAATTTCCTTCCATGAATGCCAGCATTACTTCCTCCAATCTTTCTCCATCCATTTGTCCGTGACCAATAGCCACTCTCGCTTCAGGAACCAAGCGCTGAATCATACCCGCAACTTCACCTATGTTTTGAACTTTATTGTGCACAAAGAAAACCTGTCCGCCACGTTTAATCTCATAAGCAACCGCATCTCTAATTAACTCCTCATTGAAAACACACAACTCCGTTTGAACAGGATAACGGTTAGGCGGCGGAGTTGATATAACCGACAAATCGCGAGCACCCATTAAACTAAATTGGAGTGTACGCGGAATTGGAGTTGCGGTAAGTGTGAGTGTATCAACATTTGCACGCAACAATTTTAATTTATCCTTTACGCCCACGCCAAATTTCTGCTCTTCATCGATAATGAGTAATCCCAAATCTTTAAACTTCACTTCTTTTCCGGCGAGACGATGTGTTCCTATAATAATGTCTATTTTGCCCTCTGATAATTGCTTTATGATTTCTTTCTGATCCTTCTGACTACGAAAGCGATTAATGTAATCTACTTTACATGGAAAATCTTTCAATCGTTCGCTAAACGTTTTAAAATGTTGATACGCTAAAATGGTTGTTGGAACCATCACTACAACTTGTTTGCTGTCGCATACCGCTTTAAATGCTGCGCGAATGGCAATTTCTGTTTTTCCGAAACCCACATCACCACATACCAAACGGTCCATAGGGTGCGGCTTTTGCATATCACGTTTTACATCTGTGGTAACTTTTACCTGATCAGGGGTGTCTTCATAAATAAAAGATGCTTCTAACTCGTGCTGTAAATAATTATCCTTAGGAAAAGCGTGCCCGGGTTGCGCTTTACGTTTCGCGTATAACTTAATTAAATCGTAAGCGAGTTCTTTAACATTACGCTTGGTTTTTTGTTTTAAAGTAGCCCAGGTAGTGCTTCCCAATTTATCGATACGCGGAACATTTCCTTCTTTTCCGGTGTATTTACTGATGCGGTGTAAACTATGAATACTTACGTATAGAATATCATTATCCTTATATACTAACCTAACAACTTCTTGTGTTTTACCGTTTACGTTTAGCTTGTGTAATCCGCCGAAACGCCCGATTCCATGATCAATATGTGTAACGAAATCTCCGGGCATAAGACCTAAAATTTCTTTGAGCGTGAGTGATTGTGCGGTGCGTTGCTTAGTTTCCTTTAAACGGAATCGATGATAACGATCAAAAATTTGATGGTCGGTATAACAAGCTACTTTTAAATCGTGATCAACAAAGCCTTCGTGAATGTTTAAAGATAAATGTTGTATGAGGCTTTGATGGTCGCGATGCTCGGAAGCCAGCATATCATCAAAAATGGTAAATAGCCGATCGGCTTGCTTGATGTTATCAGTTAAAAAGTAATTTTTATAGCCTTTTGCTTTATTCTCTTTGAGATTATTAATCAACATCTCAAAATTTTTATGAAAAGTGGGTTGCGGACTTTGATTAAAGGAAAAACTAATCTCTTGTTGAACTACATTGCTCCCAAATTCAACACTTGTAAATTTTTTGTAATGATTTTCGAAATCAGATTTTGAGATAAATAATTCGGCTGGCGGAAGGTGTTTTATTTCGCCACTTAATTTTAAGAATTCCTCTTCAGCTTTTGCATAAAATTTATCAATAGCATCGGCCGCGAATAATTTATCTTCCACAAATAAAACGCATTCGTTATTAAAATAGTCGAATAAGGAACTGCGGCTTTCCGTTAATTGTGCTGAGTTTATATTTGGAATGATAGTCACAAAATCGTGACGGGTGTTTGAGAGTTGCGACGAAGGGTCAAATGTTTTTATGGATTCCACCTCATCACCGAACAATTCAAGTCGGAAAGGAAATTCATTGGCATAAGAATAAATATCAATGATTCCGCCACGAATAGAATATTGTCCGGGTTCAAAAACAAAATCGGATTGCAGAAAGTGATAGGTGTTTAAAAAATCCTGAATAAACTCTATGCTCAGTTTTTCTCCGCGTTTAATTAGCAGAGTATTAGTATTAAGCTGCGATTTTGTGGTAATTTTTTCGGTTAGGGCAAGCGGATACGTTACCATTATTCCGGTAAATGTATCACGAACCAGATGACTTAACACCTCTGTGCGTTCCTGAATATTAGCGTTAACGGTTTTTTCAAGAAGATAAGGAGAGCGTTGCGACTCCGGAAAGAACAACACCTTCGATTCATCAACAAGAGCTTGCAAGTCATTAAAGAGGTATGCAGCCTTTTCTTTATCAGAAGCAATAATAAGGTAGTTTTGATTTTGCCTTTTGAAAGCCGATGCTACAATAAAGGCAATAGAAGAGCCCCTTAAACCCGAAAAAACCTGGTTTTTTTGTGGCTTAATGTTGTAATCCTTAAAATCTAAAAGGCCATCTAAAATCGTCCCTTCTGCCATTTTGATAGAGCAAAAGTAGCTAAAATTTAACAAATTAGAATTTTATCCATTTAAATTAGGAATCCAATTTTAGCGGATATGAATAATTGTTTTAAGACAATTCTATAAATAATATTGCTGAAAGATTGATTTTGTATCTTGTTTTAATTACATTTACTAAACCAATTTAAATTTAAAAACCAAATAACTAAATACAAATGAAAAAACAATTACTTACAGTTTTAGCTGCAGGTGCCATGGGAACAGCAATGGCGCAATTACCTGCAAGCACAACTCCGCAAAACAAAAAAGCGGTTTTGACAGAGTATACAGGAATCCATTGCGGATATTGCCCGGATGGTCACAAAATCGCAACTCAGCTTTATAATGCGGATCCATCTAACGTTATTTTAATTAACGTTCACCAAGGTGGTTTCGCAACTCCAAGTGGGAATGAGCCTGATTTCAGAACTACTGATGGTAACTCTATTGCTACCATGACAGGTATGGGAATTACAGGATATCCTGCAGGTGATATGAACCGTACAGTTTTAGCGGGTTCACAAACTGCTGGTGGTATGGCTACAGGTCGTGGAAACTGGACTGCTAACGCAGCTACTATCAAGTCTCAGTCGGCTTATTGTAACGTAGCGGTTCAAGGTACCTTAGATGCGGTAACACGTGTTTTAAGTGTACAAGCTCAAGTATATTATACAGCAAACTCTCCTGTTGGAACAAACTCATTAACAATTGTGTTATTAGAAGACAAAGTTCCGGGGCCTCAATCAGACTACGGAAACTACAATCCAACTAACTGGAACAGTGACGGTACTTACAACCACAACCACATGTTGCGTAAGTGTTTAACTCCAACTTTTGGCGTTACCATTCCTACTACAACCAGCGGTACTACTTTTAACTCTCCAATCTATACCTATACAGTTCCTGCAACATTCGGTGCCGGTACTTTCACCAACACTTGTATGTTAGGTCGTCTTGAGTTAGCTGCTTTTGTTACTCAAACAAACACTTTAACAATTAATGGTGCTCGTGGCCCTATCCAATTAACTAATATTCCTAATTCATTGGATGCTGCTCCACAGTCATTAAATTCTGATGCTCAAGTTTGTGCCGGAAATTTACAAAACATCAACTTCAAGTTCGCTAACAACGGTAGCGCAACTATTACTAATGCAGTTTTCTCTTATAATGTAAACGGTAGCGCTCCGCAAACATTTACTTATACAGGTTCAGTTGCTCCATTATCATTATCAGGCTCTGTTTCTTTACCAAACATTATGTTTACTCCTGTAGCTAACAATACTTTAAATGTAAGTGTTGTTTCAGTTAATGGTGGTGCTGACCAAAATGTGGTAAACGATGCTACATCTAAAATGGTTCCTTTAACTAGTGTTGTTGCTAACAACTTAACTATGCAAATGGACTTCACTCAAGACCGTTACGGTACTGAGGTTGGATGGGGTGTTTATGACGAAGCTACTATGACTGCTGTTCCGGGTGCTACAATTGCATTTGGTACTTACGCAGACTTAACAGCTAACGGAACTTTATTACACACTCATACATTTGTAATTAACCCTAACAACTGCTACAAATTAATCGTAAAAGATCAGTACGGTGACGGTGTTAACGCTGGTTATGGTGTTGGTGGTTATTCATTAAAATCTGGTGCTACAGCTATTATCACTGGTAATGGTCAGTACGGTTTAGGTGAGAATAAGTGGTATAAATCAGCTATCAATGCTGGTATTGCAACTTCTAACATCAACATTGCTAACGTTACTGTTTATCCTAACCCTGCTTCAAACGCAGCAAACATTAATGTAGAAATGGCGCAAAACGAAAACGTAAATATCATTATCGTTAACGCATTAGGTCAAGTTGTTTATAACGAAACTAAGTCGTTAGATGCTGGTTCTCATAACATCAGCTTAAACACTGAAAACTGGGCTAGCGGTTTATACAACATAAACATGACTACTTCTAAAGGTAGTGCTACTCAAAAATTAACTATTTCTAAATAATTAACACAATTATTAGCAAAAGCCGGCCTTAGGTCGGCTTTTGTTTTTTAAATTTGTATTAAATAAAACAAATAACGCATGAAAAAAATATTTACTCTTTTATCACTTATTGCATTATCAGCTTTCACTGTTAAAGCGCAATCATTTGCGTTGTACAAAGTAAACCAAACCGGTACAGCAATAACAGGTACAGTTAACACGAATGATGTGATGAGTTTCACTACGACTGCGAATTCACAAGAAAAAATTCGTTTACGTATTACTAACCTGAGCTCAACAAACACGCATACATACAATGTGATTAGAACCATTTTGTTTAACAATCCTCCATTAGTTGTTAGCGGTGCTTCTGTATCTCCACAAACTTATATGTGTGTAGGAACAACTTGTTACGATAACAGCGTAGCTACTCAAACTTTGGTGGCAGACATGACCGTGCTTCCTCCAAGCTCAAATTCAGATGCTGAAGGTATGCCTTTCGTTATATACTTAGAAGAGGCTTCTAGTCTTGGACAATACGATGTACGCTATAAAGTTTTCAATCAATTTACTGCAGGCGATACAATCACTTTTACCATGAGATATAACTCTTACTTAAGTGTAAGCGAAAACAAATCGATAATTGAAAGTGCCAGCGATGTATTTCCAAATCCTGCTAATACCAACGCTTTTGTTAATGTTACTTTAAAGAACGAAGGTGCCATAAAGGTTCAGATTTATAACAGCCTTGGCGCTTTGGTTTATAGCGGAAACGAACAGAAGTTTGCTCCCGGTAAACATAAAGTGAATTTCGATTGTGGAAGTTTAAATTCAGGTATTTACTTTGTTACCTTAAATGCGGGTGAGTCTAAAATCACTAAACGCATGGTAATTAACAAGTAATTGCCTCACTCTTAATATAAAGCCGCCCCAAAAAGGCGGCTTTTCTTTTTTATACGCTAAAATTTTAGTTTCTTTGAACTTGAAAATTTAATTAATATGGAATTATACTTAGACTCGGCCAATTTAAAAGAAATTGAAGAAGGATTTAAATTAGGCTTTTTAAACGGATTAACAACCACTCCTACCTTTATGCAAAAGGAAGGGATTACAGATATTGACGGAACCATTGTAAAATTAAGCAAAATGGTGCCGGTACTTCAGATTGAAGCTTTAGGTAATACTGCAGAAGAAATTTTAGCGGAAGCAGAGCGTCAATTAGCATTGGGCTTAGATAAAAACAAAACAGTATTTAAAATTCCGGTTTCTTTAGAAGGTGTTCGCGCTTGTAAATTACTTCGCGATAAAGGACTATTAGTAAACGTACATTTAGTTTACACACTACAACAAGCTTATATGGCAATGCACGCCGGTGCTACTTATGTGTGTCCGCTTGTTGGTCGTTTACAAGATCAGGGACATGATGCATTAGCATTAGTAGAACAATGTGTTAATGCTGTTGACCTATACGGATACGATACAAAAATCATGTTCTCTTCAGTTCGTCATGCAGAGCACGTAAGAAATGCCATTAACATAGGTGTACACACCATTACAGTTCCATTAAAAGTGATGAAGCAGTTAACCGAAAATAATTTCACCACAGTTGGTACCGATCAATTCATCATGGATACCCGTTTAATGATGGTGAAAGTAAAAGAAGCCATCAGAGGAATTAATCCGGTAGTAAGCGAAAATACTTCTTTAACTGATGCTATTATTAAGATGACAGAATTTGGTTACGGCGCAGTAACTGTAACAAAAGCCGATGGTAGCATTAAAGGTGTGTTTACCGATGGTGGTTTAAGAAAATTAATTATGGATAAAGGGCGCGATGTTTTAAATAAAAAATTATCTGACCTTGAATACCGTGATCCAATTTCTATCGACGGAAATGTATTATTGAATGAAGCAAATACCTTATTCAAGAAAACAAATGTAGATACGATTGTAGTAACCGACGGAGGAAAACCTGTTGGTATGCTCGATATACAAGACATGAAAGGATAAACTTAAGCCGCCTCAGTGCGGCTTTCTTTTTAATAAAATGGCAAAGAAAAACACATCATTAAAACCACTCTGCACAAAAGCAGTTCTCGCAAAAAAATTAAACACTGCAAAAGCATTTGTGTTTGATTGGGATGGCGTTTTTACCTCCGGAGAAAAAGATTTTGAACTACAGAGTCGATTCAACGAAATCGATTCCATGGGCACCAATCTTTTGCGTTTTGCCTATTATTTAAAAAATTCTCATCATCCGTTAACAGCAATTATTTCAGGCGAAAATAACAAAGCTGCATTTACATTTACCAATCGTGAATGTTTTCATGCCAATTATTTTAAAATCGCCAATAAAATTGACGCAGCGCGTCATTTTTGTTTAACACACAACTGTAATTTAAAAGAAATAGCTTTTGTTTTTGATGACGTGTTGGATTTAAGCATTGCAAAAGAATGTGGCTTACGCATTTTTATCGCACGGAATTCAGCCCCGCATTTTGCCAATTACGTTATTAAAAACAAACTTGCCGATATTGTTATTTACGCTACACCAGGCTCTAATCCGGTGCGTCATATTTGTGAAGAGCTGATTAATGCGTATGGATTATTTAAAGAAGTGATTGCTCAGCGCACCGTCTTTTCCGACAAATACAAAAATTACATTGAACTAAGAAGAGGTATTAAACCTGTTTACTACACTGTATCTAACAATGTAATCGGCGAAACTAAAATCTAGAAGTGATAGTCTTTATACTCTTTTGTAAACTCCGCCGGATCTATGGGTTTATTTAAGATGATGTCATAAAAATCATAACACTCAAACAATCCCTTATCGTCATAAACACTTACACTTACTGGCAGCATTGTTTTCTCGTCGATATACAACACTGCTCGCTTACAATAATAATTAGGGACCTGTAATTTAGTTCCTTGTTTTATGTACCCAAAATCATTAAACAAATTATTTTTAAAGCGCAGTAAATAATCGTTTACATTAAATTTTGCAGCAATGGATGTTACCGTTTCCTTGTGTCCAACTTCATAGGTAAAAAAATTAAACGCGCTCGATTCATACACCACCATATGACATTGATACCCGTTCTTTTCATGCTTTCCAATGTAAGAAAGACTTTTGAGCATGTTTTCCTTTTCTTTGCTGATCGCTAAAGCAATCGTTCGTCCAATAAAATCAAAACCCAATTCGTGAATGGTGTAATGCTGATTTTTCCGCATGATATTTCCGGAAGGACTTAAATGCATGGTTACATAAGGAAAAACATGTGGCTTCACCACGGCTTTGTTTTCGTATTTACCCGCTACATAAAGTATCTCTAATTTTTTTTCAGGGTTCACAAAATACAACTGACGCGGCTTAATATTGATTTTGGAAATAGATACCGCCGCGATGTAACCGCTTTCGGTTCGCTCTAAAGCTTTCACTTTAAACCTTACCGTTTTCATGTGATTAATGGAATCGAGCATTTCCGCAATTACTTTTGCAGGACGTAAATCCTGTGCAAATCCGGCCAGACTGTAAATAAAAAAGGATATTATAAGAAATCTGCTCACGAAATATTGCATAAATTTAATCCTAAGTTTTTTAATTAAATAGCTCAAATGAAAATTTTAGGAATTATTCCCGCACGTTATGCTTCTACCCGCTTTCCGGGAAAACCTCTCATCGATATTTTAGGAAAAAGCATGCTGCAACGTGTTTACGAACAAACCTGTAAGAGCAAAAAACTCACTTCTGTTGTTATCGCTACCGATGATGAACGTATTGCAACTCATGCAAAATCTTTTGGTGCAAAAGTGGTTATGACAAAAGCTGAGCATCCAAGTGGTACCGACCGTTGTTTTGAAGCTTATATAAATACAGGCGAGGAATTTGACTACATCATCAACGTTCAGGGCGACGAACCATTTATAGACCCTTCACAAATTGATTTACTGGCCAATATTTGCGATGGAAACACCGAATTGGCAACTCTCATGATTAAATACAACAGTCAAGATGTTTTATTTGATAAAGGTGAAGTGAAAATTACTTTGAATACAAACAATGAAGCGCTTTACTTCAGTCGCATGGTCATTCCATTCATTAAGGGCGTGGAAGAAAAAGAATGGCACAAACATTTTAATTATTTCCGTCATGTGGGTATGTATGCTTACCGTAAGGATGTATTGGAGAAAGTAACTAAACTTCAACCTTCTTCACTTGAAAAAGCAGAATCACTGGAACAATTACGTTGGCTCGAAAACGGATTTAAAATCAAATGTGCAGAAACATTGCATGATAGCCATTGCATCGACACGCCGGAAGATGTAGAAAAAGTAATTAAGTTAATGGGGATTAAAGCCTAATTATTAGGAGCTCCCTTATTCAACCAGCACTGTATTTTATCTAAGTCAGCTTGACTTAAAGCCGGTCCACCTAATGGCATATCTTTTAGAGTAAGAACACGGTTCTTAAATGTTCCATCATCTACTTTTGCCTTTGTATCGGCATAAACCGCAAAATTAGGTGAAGCAGAATGACAGCCCGCACAACGAGCACTTAACAAAGGCTGAATATCTACTGAATATTTAATAGAATCACAGGCATCCGGAGTTACAACAACCTCTTTTGGAGGAAGTCCTACCTTATTGACACAAGAAAAAACTGTTATGCTAAAATTGCAGCAAAAATTACCTTTTTCATACCCATAATTTATACCCTTAAATATACTAATTATTTGATTTTCGCTGCTATATTGATAATATTTTTTATTTTTACTAGGTAAAATACCATTATAATGATGTTAAGAAGAAGTCTATTTTTAGTATTAAGTTTATTATTAGCCAACAGCTATTTTGCTAAACCTTTGGATGCCGGCGATCAGGTTAAAATGGCACTTGCCAAACAAAAATTTTTGGGCGGACAAGTTGTGGAGGCTCTCAATATTTATAAGGAAGTCCTTACAAAAAATCCTAAAGACGCTACGGTATTACATCACGTTGGCGAGTGTCACTTTACCTTGAGAGATT
>CAYQDP010000071.1:0-9779 GCA_964416235.1 uncultured Flavobacteriaceae bacterium
GGCATGGTGTTCCGGGCGCTTTAATGTCGATGGTGGGAAATCAATTATTGGACCATATCATCTCAGACCGTAACATTCACGAGGCTGATTTAATTCTTAAAGAAATTGACAAATCGATTACCAGAATGTTTAAGAAAGGTAATATTGAAGAAGGCTTGCGTGACGGAATGACCATTTCATTATGCGTAGTGGATAAATCAAAAAATTCCATTTCATTTGCCGGTGCCGGCAACAATGCCTATGTAGTAAGAAACAAAGAGCTCATTGTTTTGGAAGCTGAACATCTCTCGATTGGTGGGCATGGTAATGAAGCCAAACATTTCAAAAAAATTAAATTATCTTATAAGAAGGGAGATTCATTGTATATGTTTACCGATGGATTTCCGGATCAGTTTGGCGGCGAGAAGGGCAAAAAATTAATGCGAAAAACTTTACTTAATATGATCATCGAAAATAGTAATGCGGGAATGGATAAACAAAAAATGTTATTTGAAAATGCTTTTACCAAATGGAAAGGCAATCACTTTCAGGTGGATGATGTGACTTTACTGGGTGTTAAGTTGTAAGTTTGAACACAATGTATGAATTAAATTAAAGGTGTATGGCCAACAGTGTTTGATGTTACAACAATTACTTACTAAACACATAAGCGATATTCATTTTACAGGTGATTTACAATCGACATCTTCGCCGTTTTAAAGGGTAGAGACAAATTTCTACCTACTGTAATAAATTACTATATTAGCGTCATTGCAATTAGGTAATTCAGATGAACACAATTCGCGTATTAGTTGCTGACAATTATTCTTTAAGCCGTTATGGAATAGTTAATTTTTTACGCAAAGAATACGAAAAAATACAAATTTCAGAAGCTGAAAATTTTCAAAAAGTAGACGACCTTTTATCGGAACGTAAATTTCACTTACTTATCTTAGGTCAGTCAGAAGTTGGCAAAAACAATTTGAGCGCCATACGAAGAATTAGAAACTCATATGCACATCTGCCCATTTTGGTTTTATGCATTTATCCTGAGAGTACCTATACTTATAAAATTATAAAAGCCGGAGCCAACGGTTATTTAAACAGAAACACCACTACAGCTAATTTTAAATCGGCGGTAAAAAATTTATTGACAGGTAAAGATTATTTTTCGGAAGTAGCTTTAAAAGTATTGATTGAAAAAACACGAAAGCAAAAAAAATCCTCTATTGAAGAATTAAGCCAAAGAGAGTTGCAAATACTAAAATTAATGGCGGCAGGAAAATCAAACCAAACCATTTCGCAGGAAACAAAATTAGTTAGAACAACTATCAGCACCTATCGCTTTCGTATTTTAAACAAGCTTGGCTTAAAAAATAATGCTCAATTAATCAAATTTGCCCTGGAACATAATATCGCATAATAAGCTTATTTAATGAGCTTACATTTATAGGCATACATAACAATTCCGGCGGTATTTTTTGCTCCTATTTTCTTTAATATTCTTTCACGATGACCATCCACTGATCGTGGGCTTAAATCCAATTTTGCGGCAATTTCCTTATTGGTGAGTTCCTCGCAAATCAGGCGCGCAATCTCGGTTTCAATATCAGAAAGTTGATTGTAATTAAATTTAGGGGTTATTTTCTCATTGGAAATTAAACTGCGCAGCATGCCTTTCGAGAATTTATCGTTAAAATAATAATCACTTTCAATTACCGACTTAATCGCTGACACCACATTTTCTATATCTTCATTTTTAGGTAAAAATCCGTTGGCACCCATTTCTATGAGGTGAATAACCATTTCCTCCTCATCATGCATGGTTAATATTATAACCTTTGAGGCGTAGCCTTTTGATTTGATTTTTTTTAGTGCTTCAATGCCATTCATAAGCGGCATTTCAATATCCAGTAAAATCACATCGGGCACTGTACCGTTGGCTAATTGATTTAATAAATCCTTTCCGTCACCGGCTTCAAAAGCAATATCTATTTCCTCAAATTCCTTTAGAAGTGAAATAATACCTTTTCTGAATAATTGCTGATCGTCGGCAATAGCCACTTTAATTTTTCCTATCATAAATCGGTGTTTTGAGTAAAATTTTTGGGCTGTTTTCAGAGCCGTTCATATAATGCAAGTCAGAAGAAGTTAACTGTGCTCTACTTTGTATACTTTTTAGTCCAATACCTTTACCGGCTTCAATTAATTCAATTATCATACTATCATCAATACCCTGGCCGTTATGAAAAATGGAAGTAATAAGGGTATTATTATGAGTTTCTGTTACCAGTTTAATATGTGATGCGCCGCTGTGTTTAATCACATTGTTCAACAATTCTTTTATTAAACGATAAAGTTGTAACTCGTTTTTTTTATTTAAACTCACCTCTACCTCATTGCTTTGGTATTCAACGGTAACTTGATCGCTTGAATCGAGTTGACGGCAAAGTTCTTTCAATCCCTTTATTAAGCCCAGGATGGATAAAGTTGGCGGCATTAAATCATGTGAAATAGCCCTTAAAGTCAGAATTGAATCTTCCAAAATTTTTTGGTTATCGTCTATTAACTCGATGGTTAGGTTCGTGTCGTTAATGTTTCTTTTAATTTTAGTAAAATTCAGTTTAATTACATTGAGGGTCATGCCCACATCATCGTGTATATTGCCGGCTATTTTTTTACGCTCTGCTTCCGCTACTTCTACTGAAGCGTCCAATAGTTGGCGTTGAAATTCGTTCTCTTTTTCTCTCAGTATCGATTTATTGGCCAGCATACGTTTTTGATAGTACATAATAAAAACGACAATAAAAGAAGCCAGGGTAAGCATCCCAAAACTACCCAACACAACAATGATTGTAAAATCTATGCCTTCTTTACTTTCCAAAATCCAATACTAATAAATAAATACCAAATGGCGTTTACAAAGGTGTGAATTTTATACATTTCCATATAGGCCTTATTCCCCTGACTAATCAGATAATTCCCAAATAAAAACAAAAATAAACTACCGGAAAAATAAAATAGTACGGCAATATTTATCCAGAAAAAAGGAGCTTGTAATAAATCCTCGAATAACATTCTACTCATTATCAAATAAAAAGAAAACAAAGAATAAATTATAAGGGTAATGGATTCAATAGACACCGTTAATGTATTAACCCGTTTAAACCCATTAATAAAAAATAAGTCAATCACGGCTATTAATAAAAAAACAAGTAGTATGATTTTATTCAACTGAGTTTTTCTTACACTATCAACAAAATTAGAATAGAAAGAAAATAAAAAGACAAACTCCAGAACAGTGAAACAATTAAATATAATAAGTGTATTTATATTTCTTTTCATTAAAAATAAAGTGACTATTTCTATAATTAAAGAAATCATTAATAGCCAAAATACACTTTTATAATTTGATACTTTATAGATGGATTTGCCGAAACCAATAGCAATTGGAATCACCATCATGAAACTAACAAAGTTTAAAATAACAGACATAAAAAAGGGACCAGAAGTCCCTAATTTAAACAAATTATCCCATTAACGGGCTGCCGTTACCATCGCAATAAGGTGGGCAACCGAAGCCTCTTTCAAGTATGTATTGGCCGGTCATGTCGTTTTGGTTAGAATCGGCGCCAACCAAAACCATAACGGGATTACCCTTCTCATCGATTGCTTTGTAGATACGAATACCAACACAGCCACGTTGATTCAGTACGCTCATTAATTTGTTTTTTCCGTAAAACATTGCGTTTACACCATCAAAGTGTTCACTGTTGCGATACTTAGCTGTCCATTCGGCAGCTTGGTCTAGAGGAACCATTTCCCCTTCATTTCCTGTAAAAGCCATAGTTGTAAATTTTAAAAGTTTAATTAAAATTAGAATAATTTAAAGCTGTTTCAATCTTAGTTGAAACACTTGAAAAACAATCTTTTGATTTATATAACGTTAAAAAAATATTGGCGTAAAAACACACATCTATTTGTAGACTTAATTCTACATAATCAATTAACTGTAAACGGTTGGGAACACTATAGTGAAACAAGTTCCCTTATCGGGCTCACTCTCTACTGAAATCGTGCCACCCAAAGATTCTACTTGTGTTTTAGTCATGTGCAATCCTAAACCCTTTCCTTCTGTATCAAAGTTAAATCGTTTATACAAACCAAATAACTGTTGGCCATGATCCTTTAAATTAATACCGATTCCATTATCCTTTACTTTAATCTCAATTTCATTTCCCTTTTTAATAACCGATATGTGCAGGTTAAGCACGCGTTGTACGGAACGATATTTAATGGCATTACTGATTAAATTATAAAATACGCTTTCCAGATAACTTTTTATGGTAAACATATGGTTTACATTTTCGTCAATATCCACACTCAACAAACACCCGGATTGCAAAATCTCCTTCTCTAAAGTTTCGAGGATGCTTTGAATTAATTTGTGGAAATACACCTTTTCGCGCTTATGATTAATGCTTGATTTGGTATACAAAATAGAACTCAAATCTTTTAGCATATCGTCCATTTTTATAGAGGCTTCCCGTATAAACCGCAGAACCTTTTCCTTTTCGATTTCATTAATGTTCGTTTGAGACAATAATCCCGTTAATCCAATTATGTTAGCTATGGGAGATCTTAAATTGTGGGAAACAATATAATTGAATTGCATCATTTCATTATTCCGGTTGGTAAGTTCGTTAATGAGCTTTTTCATTTCAAACTCATTTTGCTTTATTTCTGTTATGTCGCGAATAATGGTTTGAATGGCAACCATCTTATTTTTTTCCATAACGGGTGATAATCGATCTTCTAACCATAAGCGTTTTCCGGAGGAAGTAACACCTTCATAAACAAAAGAAACTTCCTTCTCATAACCGTTAATATAATCGGCGTAATAGCGTCGCAAACCTGCCTGCCAACCGGGAGCAATGTATTCTTCCAAATTCAGATTGATTAACTCTAGTTCCTCCAAACCAATTAAATCGAGAAACTGCTTATTGGCGAATTTAACTTTGCCGCTTAAATCACGTACAACAATTGCATCATTTATATTTTCAACAAGATTTTTGTATTTACGCTCGTTTTTCACCAACACATCAAGCATTCGTTTTCGTTCGGTGATGTCGCGGAAAAAACATTGAACGCCAATTTGGACATCATCTTCCCACAAGGGCGTACAATTTCCCTCTATGTACAATTTTGTGGCATTCTTTGTTACAAAAGCCGTTTCAGGTACATTTACCGCCTTACCGGCAAGTACTTTTCGTAATAAACGTTTAAAGCTTTGAAAAGATTCCTTATGAAGGATATGAAAAATATTTCCCGCCTGCAATTCCTGTTCATTAAACAAAAAAGCCTTCTTGAAATAATTATTCAGAAAAATAAATTTGCCTTCGAGATCGAAAGAAAAAATTAATTCGTTACTACGCTGTAATATTTCTTTGTACCGGGATTCGCTTCTGGCAATTTTTCTGGAAAAGAGTACTCTGTCTGTAATATCAACTTGTCGGATAACTAGCTTAAGATCTGCTTCGTCATAGGCAGAAATCGATAATAAAAACCATTTCTCGCTACCGGCAATATCAATGTGATATTCCAGTTGAAAAAAATTTTGCTTTTTGTCGAGTATCTTATAAATACCTTCAAGCACTTTCAGTGCGTTGGCATTTTTTCGGGTTGAGCTTCTAAAAAGTACATCCAGATAATTTTCTCCGACAAGCCCTCGAATCAAAGATGTTTTTATCCTTTTCTTATTAAAATTTTGCCACGACTCGTTTGTAAAAACTATATTTCCGTGCGAATTGATTACTGCTAATTGCGATTTTAGAACGGATAAAATACCGCGATTTAAAGCTTCGCTTTTTTTTAACTCTTCAAGCACTTTATCCTTTTCTTCCACCATAACAATAGCATTGAGATTTAAACAACTTGCGTTGTGCTTTTATACCACTTCATTCACCACAACCGGCTTGTATAATTTACCATTATTATACAGAACAGAATGAATGTATCTTTTCGGCATTGAGAGGCTTGTTAAGAAATGCCTTTACTTGTTTGAACTGCTTAGAATAATCACGCTCAATTAAATTACAGGAAGAAGTAAGTATAATAAACTCCAAATGCTTACCTAACTTTTCTACCTTATTAATTAATTCGTAACCGTTCATTTGCGGCATATTTAAATCAAGTAATATTATTGCATTTTCTTCCATTTTTGTTTCAGCAACATAATTCACAAACTCTACAGGATTTGTATATTTTTTTATCATAGCGTTTGGAAACTGAGCATGCAATAGGTATTCGCTAATAAAATTGCTTGTCTCATCATCATCCACTAAATAGAATATAGAATTATTATCCATCAATTGAAGTATACAGAACAAAATTAGCTCGGTATTATTGAATAAAAAAGTGTTTAAACACCTAAAATCGTATGATTTTTTACGTTCAACTTGTAGACATAAGTCTACACAAAATATTTACAAAGTATAAAAACGAGGTACAAACAGCCAAGATTTTAGCAAACTGCAAACCAAGATTCATCAAGCCTTGCGTAAATAAAAAAGCCCCGCAACCGCGGGGCTTTCAAACAATATAATAAACTAAAAGTTAGTTTCCTGCCGGAATATATACCTTCTGAGTATATCGCTTTTCCTCTGTGTTTACACTAACAACAATAATTTGTTCTTTGATGTTACTTAAATTTAAATAATACTTATTAGCAATACACTCAACATTCATATCATTCATTACTGATTGCCCTAGCATGTTAATTGCAGTGATAGTTGCCTTTGTACTCTTATCGAAATTTAAATCAACGTATACACCGATATTATCTTGCTTCACAAAAACATTTTCAAATGAAGTAGCTTCATTAATTCCTGCAGTCAGATTAGCGCAAATCGTTAACTCAAAACGCGCAGTAGATGTTGTATCGCTTATTGAACACACATAATCACTTGCTGCCAAATTATGAGTTATGTTTAACAACTTATCTTTTAAAGTAACACATGTTCCCGGCGCTAAGTTTTGCAAATCAAGCGCGCTAATGGTGTGTTGTCCGGTTGCGTACACTTTTGCTAAAACAGGAATCACTGCATTGCTAGTTAAAGCATATGGCAAGCTGTTAATTGAGTAGTCTTTATTTCCGCTTTGTGTTGAGATGGTGGTTCGTTTAGTCCAAGGACCTGTACTTGCATATCCTGCATAACCAGGGGAATCGAAATATTTTTTAGCATCTAAATTAACATCAAATCCATTTGTTGCAGAGCCATGAAAACGAATGGCTGTTTCATCACTGAAATATCCATCAGTTATTTTTAATCGAACAACGTTTCCAACATTAGAAGAAGATGTAGCGCCGCTTGCTTTTATCAGAGGATTGCTAGCCGTATTATTAGAAACTTTCATTGCCTCTGTAATTGAAAGCGGAGTAAATCCTGTTGCTTCTACATAAAAGCCTTGTCCCATTGGAATTGTACTCTTTGCTCCCGTACCATGCGAAGAAACTCCACCTGCATACGACGTGGTTACTCCCAAATCAGCATTATAAATATAAATTGCACCACTTGTAACTCCCGGATTACCCGCAACGATACGGTCCCATGAAATAGGAGATGCAAATGGGTTTGCCAATAAACAATCTCCAGCTTGTGCTGAATTAGATAAAGATAAGTTTTGTGTGCCCGTCATTGGTGATCCGGTTACTGTTGTAGTTATATCAGCACTTGTTGTTAAACCTGTACCAACATATAACCAATAACCCTTACCTGGTGTGATTGGAGTAGTTACAGTTATTGTAGTATCATAGCCATAGGCATCAGATTCATTCCAGCCTTGTACTGATTCGAAATATTGACTGGCCGTTGAAGTAACACCTGTTGCTGAACCTTCAATAGCCATTGGAATTGCGCCGTACCAACTATTAAATGTTGGACCGTTAACTCCACTTACTCCTAATACAGCCCAATCGGTTAAACCACCAGGAATAAAAGTTTCAACAGTTAAGTTACCGCTTAAAGAACCTCCACCGCTAATTTCCGCAACTCTTGCTTTTAATGCACTTGTTGACTTTAAAGTTAAATTATTAGCAGTTGTAACTGCACCACCCGAAATTCTGATTGAATCTAACAAATTAACCTTTGTTCCAAATGTTAACGATCCTGTATTAGATTTACTTATCGCATTAATTGTTGTTACAACAGCAGAATTAGAAGTAACAGCTTGAGAACCTGTTCCACTAAATAAAAGTAAGCAAGTATTTGCACCAAGCGTTCCATTATTAGTTAAGTTTCCTTTTAATTCTGCGTGCGCCGTGCCCAAATTTAAAGTTGAACCGCCTGATAAAAATACGTTATCGAAATAAGCACGCTTAGTTGAAGTTGTTCCGGATGTAACAGCAGTTGTTGCGCCATGGAAGTTAACAGTAGAAGTACCGGCAGTGTAACTGCCAATATTAGAAACAGCCCAAGTACCACTTACAGATAATTGTGAGCTCATTGATAGATTACCGGTTGTATTTATTACAACGTTAGGTAATGCAGTTCTTTTTTGTCCGTTTGTTCCGGTCATTGTAATCGGACCGGCACCTGAGAAAGTTATTGTTCCTGTATTTGCTCCGGAAATCGCTCCTGTATAAGAACCTAAATTCACTAAATCTCTTGTAACTGTAATATTTCCTTGAAAAGCATAATTTCTGTTAGTACCATTAAAGGTTAATATTCTAGTGGTGGCAGAAGTACCAAAATTCATTGTTCTTAAAGCTGTTCCACTTACCGGAGTTGGATGAGTAATTTGTAATTCATTGAAAGAAAAAGCACCCGAAATATTGTTAGTTCCGCCTGAACTAACGAAGATGGTTACAATACCACTATTATGGGTAAATGTTCCACCCGATAAAGTTAAATCACCGGTAACACTCAACTGATCATCTGTTGATATAAACGTTCCGCTTGCCTGAGAAAAATTATTTACAGTGATTACCCTGGCATTGCCTGTTGTACCGTCAACTGTTCCGTTATATCCTGACTGTATTGTAAAGTCATTTAAATCTATATCTAAATCTATCGTACAGTTTTTACTCGAGGTACCATTAAATATAACGTTGTCTCCGGATATTGGAGCAACTCCACCAACCCAATTTGCACCATCTGAAAAATCATTAGTTGCGCCACCGCCATTCCATGTTAATGTAGACTGTGCATATCCAAACGAAAACCCCAGCAACAATGCTAAGATTAAATAAATTTTAGTGTAATTTTTTGTCATGTTCAATAGGTTTAAAACTATTACCTATCGTAAATATAGAAAAAAAAAGATGTATAAGCAAAAAGATAAGCGCCTAAATTCGTCAAAACTTTTACCTATGTAAGATGAAAATGGCATCTGTATAGATTATTGTATTTGTTTTCGACCTAAATTTTTAGTTAAAATGCTTTCCAAATCTATAAGCGTAATAATATTTTGGTAAATTAGCCGTTTTTTGAATCTAATGAATCTCTCTATGCCACAATTATATAGCAGATTAATGTTTATGGCAGTTTTCTGTCTGTCACTTCAGTTTGCACGCTCTCAAAATGGATCATTACGTGGTTTCGTTTACAATAAAGCCGATGGTGAAGCTGTCCCTTTTAGTAATGTTTACTTTAAAGGCACAACCATTGGTGCTAACACCGACCTCAACGGTTTTTTCTCGATTACAAAAGTTCCACCGGGGAAATACACCCTTTTAATTACTAACCTGGACTTTGATACTATTACTGAAGCCATCACCATTACCGCAGGCGAAATTCTTT
>CAYQDP010000072.1:0-9742 GCA_964416235.1 uncultured Flavobacteriaceae bacterium
GAAATTGTCGATTCTTGTGGATGCCGATGAGGAGGGATACTTATTGCAAATCTTTACTAAACCTGTGGAAGACCGCCCAACTTTATTCTTTGAAATCATTCAGCGTATGGGCGCGAAAGGTTTTGGAGCAGGAAACTTTAAGGCTTTATTTGAATCGATAGAGCGTGAACAAGCTTTAAGAGGTACTTTATAATAAGTCAATAATTAATGCTGAGGGGAAATTGGTAATTCAATTTCCCTTTTTATTTTTAGAATATGATAACATACAACCCAAAAGACTGGTTTAAATTAATTTTTCAGTTTCATAAAAGTGATACATTCAGAATATTATTGCCAAATATGTTATTGTTGGGCGCTTTAACGGGAGGCTTAGTGTATTATGAGGTAACACACAATGTTACTTTTAAAAGCTCAACCATGTTTCATCAGATTTTAGGTTTTGTATTATCCATGCTATTAGTATTCCGTATTAACTCGGCTTACGATCGTTGGTGGGAGGGCAGAAAACAATGGGGTGCATTAGTCAACAACTCACGCAATTTAATGGTAAAGCTCGATAGCATTTTACCTGAAGAGAATCGTAAGGATAAAATCTATTTAAAAAATTTAATCATCACTTTTGTTTTTTCTTTGAAGGATCATTTAAAGGATATAAAAGAATTTAAGGACATCATATCCTTTGAGGGATTTAATAAGGAAGAATTTGATAAAAAATCACACAAACCTAATTATGTAGCGGGATTGATTTTAAAGCACGTTGAGAAGTTGCGTAAGCAAGGAGTAATTAGTGATGAAAAAATGTTGTTCCTCAATGCTGAATTGCAATCTCTTTTAGACATTACCGGCGCTTGTGAACGTATAAAAAACACACCGATTCCTTTTTCCTATAGTATGTTTTTAAAGAAGATTATTTTTATTTATGTAATAACAATGCCGATAGCATTCTCAATCGATTTTAAATATTGGGCTATACCGATTGTTATGATAATTTTTTATGCTTTTGCATCGATTGAATTAATTTCAGAAGAGGTAGAAGATCCTTTTGGCGATGATGCGAATGATTTACCAACGCAGGAAATCGCAGATAGAATTAAAGCTGGGCTCAATGAAATTTATCCTTCATAAAAAAAGCCATCCGTTATAGGATGGCTTTTTTGAAGAGAGTATTTTACATTTTAAATCTCAAACTCACAATGAAATTTCTTCCCGGAGCATTAATGCCACTGGCAAAAACTCTGTATCTGTTGTCAGTAATATTTTCGCATGCTACATTCAGACGAATATTTTTGGTGATGTTATAACCCGCCCTGATGTTTAAAGTAAACCAGCTTGGCATTCCGTTGGCGGTTGCGTATTGTAAATTGTCTTCGCCGCTCGGGCTGTAATCTGAAATTGCTTTTTTACCCTGGTATCGAACAAAAAACTCAGCATCTGTGTTTTTATTTTTATAAATCAAACTACTTTGTCCGTAAAGCGGTGCGATATGGTCTAAAGGATAGATGGTATCATTTTTTACATCAACATAACGACCATAGGTATAATTCAAAGTAGTTTTAAATGAGATGTTGTCATTGAAATCAAGTTGACAGCCTGCATTGAATCCATATATATAAGCTCTGTCTGTATTTTGCATGGCTTGAACTTTATATTTATTTCCTTGATATGTTACTGAATCTTGACCATTTACTTTGAAGTCACGAAGCGTTAAGTAATTCTCAACTATTGTATAGAATCCGGTTAAATCAAATTTAAAACGAGAGTTCATGACTTTACTAATGTTCAGTTCAAAATTATACGCATATTCGGGTTTAATTTTCGGATTCGCTACAATTAAAATTCCACCTCCCGATTCAAATAACTTACTCATATCATCTACGTTCGGAGTTCTGAATCCGGTATTTGTTAAGAACGAAACTTTATAATCATTCTCCGATTTCCAGGTAAAGCCCAAACTTCCGGTAACTGCCTGACTATTTTGTTTAGCTACAGGATCAGGAAATTTAAATGGAAGTGTATCTGTGAAATTACATTCTACAGATGCGTTAGTGTAACGAATTCCGCCTGAGATAACGAAGTTCTCATTTACTTCAAAATTGTGTGAAATATAAGCAGCAAACGTATTCATTTTACTGCTTGCGGCGTATCTTGTGTCCGCTCTATATGTACTGTCACCAACAATGTCATAATTTTTTGCGGTTGATTTCACATCGTTAGAAGTGAACTCAATTCCATAACGTAATTCATGCTTTTCTTTGATGTTTTTCATGACATCCAGATTAGCGCTAATTACACCAACATCTTCCATTTGTGTAGTTCTGTTATTTTTACGGTATCTCCTTGAAATTCTGTCTTGATCAATCTTTTGATACGCAAGTATTAATTTTATATTATCATTGATGGCTGTTTTGGCATCGTAGTTTAATGTGTAGGCACCTAAAATTCTGTTTTGTGTGTACCCGTTTTCTGAGAATTTAAAATTTCCTCCTGAATAATCTCCTGCTAACCTATCGTATCGCGGAAGATATGGGTTCATGCTCATTTGAAAATTGAGGTTATGCGTTAAATGTTCGCCGGTTTTCAAAGCAAAACGTTGTAGAATATCTATTTGTTTGTATCCACTACCAACTAATTTGTTATTGTTTGGATTTTGAACAGTTGTGTCTCTTCCGGCTGTTGTTTGTCCGCCGGCAACAACAAATTCATTTGGAATTTTTTCACCGCGACCTATAACATAATAATTTCTATCCCATGATGGCACATGTCCAGTTAAATTATTGCTACCTGTCGTTAAATCTCCAAAATTGGAGTAAGTGATATTGGTTAATGAAGCAAATTTTTTAAAACCCAGATTTATATCAAGATGTCCGGTTGCTTCATTATTAACGCTGGCATAGCGAGCCATTGCGTTTGCTTTTACAAGCATTTTCTCATTCGTACTGAATTCCGCATTTTTCGTGTAGAAATGCATAACGCCACCTAATGCATCACTTCCATACATTGTAGACGAAGGGCCAAATATAATTTCGGTGCGTTCGAGCATTTGCGCATCCAGTGTCATTACATCCTGTAAATGTCCGGCGCGGTAAATTGCATTATTCATACGGATACCATCAATTACAATTAAAACACGGCTTGCTTCGAATCCTCTTAAATTAGGACTACCGCCACCTAACTGGCTTTTTTGTACGAATACATTTCCGGTATTCATTAATAAATCGCCGGTAGTAGGTTGGTTACTAAATTCAATGTCTTTTTGCTTGATAACTTCAATTGCATAAGGAACATCAATTTTTTTCTCACGTGTTCTGTTAGCAGAAAAAACAATTTCGTCCAGTATAACCAATTTTGCACTTAGATTCAGGTTAATATCCTGATCACTTGCAATAATTTTTTTTGTAAAGTAACCAATATTGTAAACAGAAAGTGAGTCTGATTTGTCAAGTTCGTTTAATGAAGCTTGACCTTTTACATCAGTACTTACAGTTTTATTGTTTTTGTCTTTTATGATAACATCCTTAATTGGTTCGCGACTTGAATTATCGCGAACGGTAATAGTTTGCGCCTTGGCATATATAGTAATGCATGCCAACGGCAATAAGTATAATTTTCTCATTGCTGATTTAATTTTTTGTAAATAATTTTTTTAGTTAAAAGGAATTATTTACATGCAATCAGGCGGTGGAGTTAGGGCAGAAGAAAACCCTTTATATATTTTAGAAAGGAAATGAGTTGCGTAATGAAGTTGCGACTCCGGTATGGTTATTGATATAGAAGTTTGTGAAAGATATTTGAAAGCAAAAAAATCTTTAGCCAATGAATTTTTACTTTTGGAGCTGTTATTATAAATTTCATTAAATTGATTTTTATAGCGATTCATTAATTCTTTTTCTTCAGTATCTTCTACTACAGTAA
Source organism: uncultured Flavobacteriaceae bacterium (assembly GCA_964416235.1). GTDB lineage: Bacteria > Bacteroidota > Bacteroidia > B-17B0 > Aurantibacillaceae > JAHEYG01. Next base: position 3,913 of record CAYQDP010000072.1, read on the forward strand.
GTAAAACTTTTACACCCTCACTTTTATACGAAATAATATCATACATCACATCATTAAATAAAATCTCTTTATTATGATCGAGCCAGGTTATATGTGAATTATTGGAGTAGAGTTCGCTTGGTGAAATGGAAACAGTTTGAGTTTTGGCAAAATGTGAACGTATGTATGCTTTAAATTCCTTTTTATGAGCCTTGGTAACTTGCTTATAAATAAAGTAGTTGCCTGTAATCAGGACAGTTATTACAAGGATTGTGAATATAAAAAAGACTTTTCTCAATTTGCTTAACCAAAAATAACAAAATCGAAAGGTTTTTACCAATAAACTAACCTATTATTTAATGAAATAGTTATACCTTTGCAGGGCTATGGAAATACAGGTGCTAAAATCTAAGCTTCACGGTGTTACGGTTACTCAGGCTGAGCTGGATTATATAGGGAGTATAACAATTGACGAAGATTTAATGGATGCTGCCAATTTGATCGAAAATGAGCAGGTTCATATTCTTAATAAGAACAACGGCGAACGTTTTATTACATACGTGCTGAAAGGTGATCGCGGTAGCGGTGTTATTTGTTTAAATGGTCCGGCTGCACTAAAAGTCAAGTTGGGTGATGTGGTTTTGGTTCTCTCATATGCCAACATGGATTTTGAAAAAGCCAAAACATTTAAACCTTGGGTTGTTTTTCCGGATACCGCGTCCAATAAACTCAAAAAATAAAATTCTTTCCTTTGAAGAAGCTAACGGCCAAATCCATTATTCAGATTGTTGTATTACTAGGACTTGGTATTCTGTTAGTGTGGTTGGCTTTAAGTCAGGTTGCCGAGAAGAAAGACGAAATCATTTTAGCGTTTCAAAATGCAAATTATTTTTGGGTAGCGATTTCAATTATCATAGGTTTTATTAGTCATTTTTTGCGCGCGTACCGTTGGAATTATTTATTAGAGCCATTGGGTTATAAAACCACATTGTTTAATGCGAATGCAGCAGTGTTCATTGCTTACTTCTCAAATTATGCGCCAATTCCGCGTATGGGTGAGTTGTATCGTGCAACTATAACCGACCGTTACGATAAAGTACCTTTTCAAGTTGGATTCGGAACCGTAATTACTGAGCGAATTGTAGATACCATTTTAATGCTGATCATCTTCGCGCTTACCATGGTTTTTCAATTTACTGAATTGGCCGGCTTATTGGAAAAATATGTCTTCTCAGGATTAAGAAATAAATTTTCAGGACTTATGGAACGCCCTGTTTTAGCAATTACGCTTCTCGTTATTGTTGGGGGTGGAGCCATTGTTTTATTTGTTTTCAGAAAAAAAATAATGAGCAAATTAAAGGGGAAATTTGGCAAGGTTATTAAGGGCTTTGTTGAAGGACTGTCATCCATTCGTAATATAAAACACGCCGGACGCTTCATTGTTTTGAGTTTATTGATTTGGGCGGCTTATTTTTATTCTCTGTATTTCTGTTTAAAGGCATTACCGGAAACTGCTTTAATTAATCAATCACAAACCTTAACCTTAATGTTATTCGGAACTGTTGGAATAATTTTTACACCGGGTGGATTAGGTATGTATCATATCATCATTATGGAAATTCTAATGTTTTATGGCGTTGATATAGTACCTGCCGCCGCTTTTCCATGGTTAGTTTGGACATCTCAATTTATCATGATAGCCGTATTGGGATTAATTTTTATGGTGGCACTTCCAATTGTAAATAAAAAGAAACATGCTGTATCATAACAAACTTTCGAAAAAGATTGTGAGTCCGGAGCAATTACAAGTTGCGTTAAATGTATTGCGTTTTAAGGACAACAAAATTGTCTTTACCAACGGATGTTTTGATATTTTACACCGTGGCCATGTAGAATATCTGGCAAAATCCCGAGACTTAGGCAATGTCTTAGTTTTGGGTTTAAACACGGATGATTCGGTACGTCGTCAGAATAAATCTCCTGAGAGACCCATCAATAATGAGGAAACGCGCGCAACAATTGTGGCAGCATTAGAATCGGTTGATTACGTCGTGTTTTTTAACGAGGATACGCCATATGAGTTAATTAAACTCATTCAGCCCGATGTGTTAGTAAAGGGTGGAGACTACGACGCAAGTGAAACAAATCCTTCAAATAAAAAATACATTGTAGGTTCTGATATTGTAAGAGCTAAAGGCGGACAAATCGTTACGATTGACCTCACCGCGGGTTTTTCTACAACAGGGCTTATCGAAAAGCTCAAGAAGTAATTGCTTCGCAAGGTTCAACTACCAACGTTACCACGTTAATATCTTAACCATTATTCACATTTGCACGTTTTTCTATTCTCTAATTTTATTGGGCTAGAGAATTATTAAGTGAGTAATCCATTAAAAAAACTGGCAGGTCAAACTGTTATTTATGGCTTGGGCAGTATTATGCCTCGGATTGTTAATTATTTGTTCTCACTCGCTCTCACTTTCATCTTTAAAGTTCCATCTGATCTCGCTTCCAATACCGAATTCTATGCTTATATCAGTTTCGTCAATATTATTTTCACTTACGGAATGGAAACTGCGTTCTTTAATTTTGTAAGTAAGTCGGATGAAAAGGATAAAGTGTATTCAACCGCATTGATTTCTTTGTTTTCAACTACATTCATTTTCACATCTGCTTTGTGTTTGTTCTCACAATCACTGGCTAATCTTACGGATTACCCAACAAATCGTGATTATGTTATCTGGTGTGCTTTAATTGTTGCCACCGATACAATGATGGCGCTTCCTCTGGCAAGAATGCGATCTAACAATCAGGCAAAGAAATTTGCAATGATGAGAATTATCAATGTTACTGTATATCTGTTAGTGAGTATTTTTTACCTGGTATTTTGTAAAAATGCTTATGACAAAGGTGAGATCGGTTTTTTAGCAGACAGTTATAATCCGAATGTTGGTGTTGGTTATGCGTTCCTAGCCCAATTGGTTGCAAATTTGGTTACAATGTTACTTATGGCGAAAGAATTTACAGGCTTTACTTATGTATTCGACAAAGCGATTTGGAAACAAATGATTAGTTATGCGTGGCCCTTATTGTTTTTGGGACTAGCAGGAATGATTAACGAGACATTTGATAGAATCATTCTTAAATATTTATTGCCTGAAGATATTGCTAAAACAGAATTGGGGATTTATGGCGCATGTTATAAAATTGCCATCCTAATGACAATTTTCATTACTGCATTCCGTTATGCAGCCGAACCTTTTTTCTTTAATCAGTCGGCCGATAAGAATTCAAAGAAGGTAAATGCCTTGGTGATGAAGTATTTTGTGATTTTTTGTTCTTTCCTTTTTTTGGTTACCATGATGAACATCGACATAGTAAAATTCGCTATCTATAAGGATTATCATTCAGGCCTGGGAGTAGCGCCAATTTTGCTGCTTGCCAACTTGTTTTTGGGCGTGTACTTCAATTTATCAATCTGGTATAAATTAACAGGACAAACTCGTTATGGGGCAGCTATAACCATTATTGGAGCGGTGATAACCCTTGCAATTAACTTTGGGTTTATAGGTAAATACGGCTATATGGCTTGCGCATGGGCAACCTTTGCGGCTTATGGGTGTATGATGATTATCTCGTATTTTCTCGGACAAAAACATTACCCTGTAAAATATAATTTGAGGAGTATGTTGTTCTTCTTTTTTGCCGCTCTTGCATTTTACTTTATTTCGCTCACTTATAGCTCTATGGAAAACATTGTTTTAAAGGTGATTTTGAATAATTTGTTCGTAATACTATTTGCATGGTTGTTTTATAAATTGGAATTTTCCAATTTAAAGAATATCAAAAACCAATTGCAATCATGATCACTGTAAAAGTCGTTAATCAATCAAAACATCCATTGCCTGAATATGCAACCGATCATTCGGCAGGTATGGATTTAAGAGCTAATCTAGATTCTCCAATTGTATTAAAGCCTTTGGAAAGAGCTCTCATCCCAACCGGTTTGTTTATTGAACTGCCTCAAGGACATGAAGCACAAATTCGTCCGAGAAGCGGCTTAGCCTTTAAAAACGGACTTACCGTGTTAAATTCACCGGGCACTATAGATGCTGATTACAGAGGGGAAGTAAAGGTACTTCTTGTCAATCTTTCTAATAATGAGTTTACGGTAAACGATGGCGAACGAATTGCTCAAATGGTAATTGCACGTCATGAAACCATCGAATGGTATGCTGTTTTGCAACTCGAAGAAACTAAACGTGGCGCCGGCGGATTTGGCCATACAGGTACAAAATAATTGGCGATTGGGTGAGATATGAGTTCCTGAGTTAAACACTCAAAAAAATTCTTAATTTCACCAATAAATAATTCACAAACTCACTAGTTCACAACTCAAAATTGAATATGAAAACTGTTGATTCTATAAATTTCTCGAACAAGCGCGCATTAATTCGCGTAGATTTTAATGTGCCTTTAAACGATGCCTTTGAAGTTACGGACGAAACCCGCATCAAGGCAGCTATCCCAACCTTAAAGAAAATTCTGAAAGATGGAGGAAGCATAGTGCTCATGTCTCACTTAGGTCGTCCGAAAGAAGGCCCAACCAATAAATATTCGTTAAAGCACATTGTGAAAAATGTCTCAGCTCATCTAGGTGTTGAAGTTCAATTTGCTGATGATTGCGTTGGAGCTGATGCTTTCGCAAAGTCTGCCGCATTAAAACCGGGTCAGGTTTTACTTTTAGAGAATCTTCGTTTTTATAAAGAAGAAGAAAAGGGTAATGAAGAGTTTGCACAAAAATTAAGTAAGCATGGTGATGTGTATGTAAATGATGCTTTCGGCACCGCGCACCGCGCCCATGCTTCAACGGCTGTTATTGCTAAGTTTTTTAATGACGATGCTAAGTGTTTTGGTTATGTGATGGCGGGAGAAGTTGCCAGCATTGATAAAGTATTAAATAATGCAGAAAAACCTTTCACAGCCATTATCGGTGGCGCTAAAGTGAGCGATAAAATTTTAATTATTGAACAACTGATGAATAAGGCCAATAATATTTTAATTGGCGGAGGCATGGCATTTACATTCGTAAAAGCTATGGGTGGAAAAATCGGAAAATCCCTGTGTGAAGATGATCGTTTGGAAATAGCAAAATCTTTATTGGAGAAAGCAAAGGCAAAGGGCGTCAATATTTACATCCCGACAGATGCAATTATTGCCGATAATTTCGCTAATGATGCCAACAAGAAAGAATGTAAAATCACAGAAATCCCTGATGGATGGATGGGACTAGATGCAGGTTCTGAAACTGTGAAAATGAATAATGAAGTCATTAAAAATTCAAAAACCATTTTGTGGAATGGTCCGATGGGTGTTTTTGAAATGAGCAGTTTCGAAAACGGAACGAAGCAAGCGGCAAATGCAATTGTGGAGGCTACAAAAAACGGAGCCTTTACTTTAATTGGCGGTGGCGACAGTGTAGCGGCCATTAATAAATATAATTTGGCAGATAAGGTGAGTTATGTAAGTACCGGAGGCGGTGCCTTATTAGAGTATATCGAACAAGGCAGTTTGCCTGGCGTAAAGGCAATAGAAGGATAAAATAATTTGTTATCTTTAATACATGCTAAGTAAAAAAATACTTTTTATTATTACAGTTGTTGTCTTTTTGGCATCCTGTAAAAAAACTTACATGTGTGAGTGTACAAACAGCAACGGCAGTTACGATGCCGGTGAAACAGAAGGCACCAAAAGTCAGGCAAAAAAGCATTGCGAAAGTTTATCAAGTGGCGCAACTACCTGCGGATTAAAATAAAATTATGGTTAACATTAGAGTTGGATTTGGTTACGA
>CAYQDP010000073.1:0-9654 GCA_964416235.1 uncultured Flavobacteriaceae bacterium
AAGAGCTTGCAGCCATACATGTTCCGGTAACCGCCGGAGTCGAATAGTTAACCACAGCACCGCAAGTTCCGGTAGCAGCAGTTACAGTAATGTTTGGAGAACAAGTTAGGCCTAAGCATTGTGCTTGCAACGAGTTGTAAGAGCCAATAGCTAGAACAGCCAAGGCTAAATGTTTTTTGTAGTTGAGTAAACGTTTTATCATAGAATTTGTTTTTTGTAAAAGTAAACTAAACTAATTATGGAAGGTTTGATAAAAATCAGAGGTTGTGAACAAGAAAGTGATTCAAAAAATCACCTTTTTTAAGCATTAAAAAACACTGTTTTCTTTTTGTTCACCTACCATAAATGTGGTATATTTGTAGTGGAATTAGATTAATTCTAAATAAGAAAATATAATAATTAATTTAAAATCAATTAGTTATGATTACAGTATCAGAAGCAGCAAAGGAACATGCGCTTAAATTAATGAAGGAAGACGGGAAGCCGGAAGGCACTTTTATACGTGTTGGCGTGGAAGGTGGCGGATGTTCCGGATTATCGTATATGTTAGAGTTTGATAATAACATGAAAGAAGGCGATCAGGCCTTTGAAGATAAAGGCATTAAAATAGTAGTTGACCGTAAAAGCTTTTTGTATTTAGTAGGGACTGAATTAGAATATTCGGGCGGACTAAACGGAAAAGGTTTTGTATTTAAAAATCCAAACGCGTCGCGTACCTGCGGGTGTGGGGAATCTTTTTCAGTATAAGGTTAAAGGTTTAAAGTGAAAAGATAATACAGTCACGCTTTAAACCTTCTACTTTTCACTTTTTACTAAAATAACAATGTCAAACGAAATTCTAAAAGAACACATCGATTCCGAATATAAGTGGGGATTTACAACTAACATTGATGCGGATACTGCACCTAAAGGTTTAAATGAAGACATCATTCGTTTTATTTCTGCAAAGAAAAAAGAACCATCTTGGTTATTGGATTATCGATTAAAAGCTTTCAAACACTGGAAGAATATGGTGGAGCCAGAATGGGCCCACGTTCAATATACAAAACCTAATTTTCAGGATATCATTTATTATTCGGCGCCAAAAGTAAAACCTACTCTTGAAAGTTTGGATCAGGTGGATCCTGAACTCTTAAAAACTTTCGAAAAACTGGGAATTTCTCTCGAAGAACAAAAACGTTTATCGGGAGTACAAAGTAATATCGCTGTAGACGCTGTATTTGATAGTGTATCCGTAAAAACTACATTTAGAGAAACACTCGCCGAAAAAGGAGTTATATTTTGTTCGTTCAGTGAAGCTGTTCAGGAACATCCTGAATTGGTAAAAAAATACATGGGCATGGTAGTGCCACACACTGATAATTTTTATGCTGCATTAAATGCTGCTGTATTTAGTGACGGCTCTTTCTGCTACATTCCAAAAGGGGTGCGTTGTCCGATGGAATTGTCAACTTACTTCCGTATTAATTCTGCGGGTACCGGACAATTCGAACGTACTTTAATTGTTGCCGATGAAGATTCTTATGTTTCTTATCTCGAAGGATGCACTGCGCCTTCACGCGACGAAAATCAATTGCATGCTGCAGTTGTAGAAATTATCGCGCATAAAAACGCGGAAGTAAAATACAGCACCGTACAAAATTGGTATCCCGGTGATAAAGACGGAAAAGGCGGCGTTTACAATTTTGTAACGAAGCGTGGTATTTGTTTGGAGGCCAATTCAAAAATCAGCTGGACCCAAGTAGAAACAGGTTCTGCGGTTACCTGGAAATATCCTTCTGTGATTTTGAAAGGTGATAATAGTGTTGGCGAATTTTATTCGGTAGCTGTTACAAATAATTACCAGCAAGCTGATACCGGCACAAAAATGATTCACATCGGAAAAAACACGCGCTCTACAATTATATCAAAAGGAATTTCTGCAGGGTTCAGCAATAATAGTTATCGTGGTTTAGTTCAGATTCGTAAAGGCGCAAGCAATGCGCGAAATTTTTCTCAATGCGATAGTTTATTAATGAGCGATAAATGCGGAGCGCATACCTTTCCTTACATTGAGATAAAAGATAAGTCGGGAATAGTAGAACATGAAGCAACTACCAGTAAAATCGGCGAAGATCAGATTTTTTATTGCAAGCAACGTGGAATTGATACAGAGAAAGCAATTGGGTTAATTGTAAATGGCTATTGCAAAGAAGTCTTAAATAAATTACCAATGGAGTTCGCAGTAGAAGCACAAAAATTATTAGCGATTAGTTTAGAAGGTAGCGTAGGATAGTGATTGCTTTACAAAATAATTATTCCAAATTAAGTTTATATACAATTGGCTTCATCAGTCTTTTGCTTATTTATTTTTTTGTGTGGCGTACAGATGCAATAGGATATGGTTCTGTAATAGCCGGCGATGGCAATGATTACTACTCTTATCTTATGGCCATATTTATCGATCATAATTTAGGTCACCAGGATACTGCACCATGGTACGTAATTCAAACACCAACCGGAACAATTAATGTTCACTTTGTTGGTGTATCGCTGATGTTGTTGCCTTTTTTTCTGATTGGTTATGGATGGGCTAACATTGGCGGTTACGAAATCAATGGTATCAGCGAACCATTTCAAAAGATGATAAGTATTGGCGCACTGTTTTATGCTATCATGGGTTTTTATTTCATCCGCAAACTTTTATTGAAGAAAGAATATTCAGAAATACATATTGCTTTAATTTCTTTGCTTGTTTTTTTCGGCACTCACCTTTTAAGTTATACAATCATTGAACCAACAATGTCGCATGTTTATTCCTTTGCGCTGATATCCGCATTTATGTACACGTCTTATCGCGTATTCAATACCTATAAGTTTTCTTATTTTATTGCATCCGGTATTTTATTTGGTTTAATCATTCTGGTTCGACCAATTAATGCGATTATTTTATTTATAATTCCACTTTGGTCCGATTCATGGAGTGAATTCATTTACCGTACAAAATATATTTTATGGAATAATAAATTAAAAATGTTTTCTGCCGGTACCGTTTTTAAATTAACCATTTCAATTCAGTCGCTTGTATGGTATTTCCAAAATGGAAAGTTGATGCAGTATACATATAAGGATAACGGTTTGTATCTGTTTAATCCGAGTCCGATTAAAATGCTTTTCGGGTTTAATGGAGGATTATTCATTTATACTCCTTTGTGCTTGTTACTTTTATTTGGATTAATACCTATGTATAAAGAGCAACGCTATTCATTTTTTGTATTGAGTGCTTTCCTTCTTTTTGTGTTTTACATTTTATCGTCACACTGGGCTTACACTTATTTTGACGGAATAAGTATTCGTGCCCTGGTTGATTTTCTACCTGTATTTGCATTAAGCGGTGTAGCGCTTATTAAAAAGGTAAGTGAAATAAAAATAAAGCCTATTGCGCTTTCAGGAATTACCTTAGCGGCTTTGTTCAATGTTTTAATTTGTTATCAATATAAAGCCGGAATTATTCCAGCAGCGGGAATGAATTATGAAAAATTCAAATACGTTTTGTTTAAAACGGATAGAAAATACGTAGGTGTTTTGGGCGGATGCAATGATTTAAGACCTTACTCTAAGAATCATCCTGATGCGATTTATAAATTCGAAAACACATTTAATGATTCAGAGTATTACACGTACCGGCAAAATGAGTTTGGGGTTGAATACCGGTTAGACAAAGTAGGATTCGAAACAAGTAAAATATTTATTCGCTTAAAGTTTAAGCGAAAGGAAGCGGAACTCAATAATTCAGAAAATGCAATGCTGGTATTAGATGTTCAAAGTCCTGACGGAAAAAGAAAAAGCTTTCAAAGCTATAAACTAAACGACACACCTTCAACTGAATGCTGTGACTGGAAGGAGAGAAGATTTACAGTAACTATGGATGGAAATATTAAAGCAGATGACCGTCTGGTAGTTTATATCTGGAATCAGGATAAAAAGGAATTTCATATAGATGATTTTAAAGTAGAAGTATACAATTATAATTATAGCAACTAAAATGATAACAATTAAAAATTTGCATGCCAACGTTGGCGATAAAGAAATTTTGAAAGGCATTAATCTCGAAGTGAAAGCGGGCGAAGTGCATGCGATCATGGGACCTAATGGCTCAGGAAAATCAACCTTGTCCGGTGTTTTAGCAGGTAAAGAAGATTACGATGTAACAGACGGAGAAGTTACCTTCAACGGTAAAAATCTATTGGAATTGTCGCCTGAAGATCGCGCGCGCGAAGGATTATTTTTAGCGTTTCAATATCCGGTAGAAATTCCGGGTGTGAGTAATATCAACTTTTTAAAGACTGCTTTAAATGAAATCCGTACTTATCATGGTAAGGAGGAAATTGCTGCAAAGGATTTTCTTGCATTGGTAAAAGAAAAACAAAAATTGGTTGAGCTCGACGCGAAATTGACGAACCGCAGTGTTAACGAAGGCTTCAGCGGCGGTGAGAAAAAGAGAAACGAAATTTTTCAAATGGCTATGCTGGAACCGAAACTGGCTATTTTAGATGAAACAGATAGCGGATTGGATATCGATGCTTTACGTATTGTAGCGAATGGCGTTAACAAGTTAAAATCGAAAGACAATGCAACCATTGTTATTACACATTATCAGCGCTTATTAGATTATATCGTTCCTGATTTTGTTCATATTTTATATAAAGGAAAAATCGTAAAATCGGGCGGGAAAGAATTAGCATTGGAGTTGGAAGCAAAAGGTTACGATGAAATTAAAAAACAATTTGAAAACGCATAATCCCGGGAGATGAGCATAGTAGATTCAAAAACATCCGTTACTCAAAACATTCTTGATGCTTTAGGCAAATCAGGTAATAAAACCGCATTCATACCGGATACTGCTTTGGTATCAGCCATTCGTTTTATCGAAGAAAAAGGTTTCCCGAATGCAAAAGTAGAGGATTATAAATACTGCAACATTGAAGCCGTATTAAGAAGAGATTTCAAGTCGCTTGAGTACGATTTCAATACTATAAAATCAGTTAGTGCGTACAAGCTGAAAAACACATTTACCATTGTTGTTGTGAATGGCACTTATTCTCCTGAATTGTCAGATAAAGCGGAAGGATTTATGTTAAGTCCGTTAGATCAAACCAACAGTACACAAACACACATTTCAAGTCTGGCTATTCCGGACGCTGATGCTTTAGTGGCAGTTAATACCGCATTTTCGAATAATGGATTTTATCTTCAAATAAAAGGTGTTGTAATAAAACCAATTCATATTATCAATATTGGTTCAGTAAAAAAGAACGCGTTTGTTAATCCTCGCCAAATGATTGTTCTGGAAAATAACGCGGAAGCTACACTTATTGAGTCTTTTGTTTCTTATAATAATTCGGCAAACATTTTTACAAATCATGTATCGGAAATAACACTAGGTGAAAACGCGAAATTGAATTCTTACCGTTTGCAATATGAAGATTTGCATTCTTTCCAGGTGAACACCACACAAGTGAAGGTAAGCCGTTACGCGAATTATGCCACCAACACTTTTACATTCGGTGGTTCATTAGTGAGAAATAATCTGAACGTGGTTTTGGCAAGTGATTTATGTGAAGCCCATTTGAACGGTTTGTTTGTGGCCAAAGGCAATCAGCTGATTGATAATCATACATTGGTAGATCATCAGATGCCAAACTGCCAAAGCAATGAATTATACAAAGGCATTGCCAAGGATAAATCAACCGGTATCTTCAACGGAAAAATTTATGTGCGTAAGGACGCTCAAAAAACAAATGCTTATCAAAGCAGTAAGAATATTTTATTGAGTGATGATGCAACCATTAACACCAAACCTCAGTTGGAAATTTACGCGGATGATGTAAAATGCTCGCATGGAACATCGACAGGCAAAGTTGACGAACAGGCATTGTTTTATTTAAAGGCCAGAGGAATTGGTGAGATGAGCGCAAGAAAATTATTATTGCAGGCATTTGCACAGGAAGTGATAGACAAAATTGAAATTGAAGAATTACAACACAGAGTACTGAACTTATTTGAACAACATTTAAAGTGATTGATGTAAATAAAATACGCACCGATTTTCCTATACTCAACCGGATGGTGAATGGAAAACCATTGGTGTATTTCGATAATGGCGCTACTACACAAAAGCCTAAGCAAGTGATTGAGGCAATTGTCAACTATTATTCGGATCATAACGCCAACATTCATCGTGGCGTACATACATTGAGCAGAGAAGCTACAGAGTTATTTGAAGAAGCACGTGAAACAGTTTCAAAATTTATTGGTGCAGAAACAGAGGAAATTGTTTTTACTGCCGGAACAACAGACAGTATAAACATAGTTGCTGCCGGATTGGATTTGCCGGTAGGAAGTGAAATTATCATTACTGAAATGGAACATCACTCCAATATTTTGCCATGGCAATTGTGGTGTGAAAAGAATGAAGGAAAATTAAAAGTGATTCCCGTAGAGGAAGACGGCACACTGGATGTTGGATTATTAGAATCTTTAATCACACCGCAAACAAAAGTATTGGCGGTAACACATGTGTCTAATACGCTTGGTGTAATTAATCCTGTTGATGCTTTAATTAAAATTGCAAAGCAGTACGGTTTGATTGTATTGGTTGACGGAGCGCAATCTGTTCCGCACATGAAGATTGATGTGAAGGAACTAGGTGCTGATTTTTATGTGTTCAGCGGACATAAGATTTATGCGCCAACAGGTACCGGTGTATTGTGGATGAATAAACAGTGGGTTGGTAAATTGAAATTATCACGCAGCGGTGGCGGAACTATTAAGACGGTGAGTTTTGATAAAACGGATTATGTGGAAGGTGCACTGCGTTATGAACCGGGCACTCCAAACATTGAAGGTGTTTTAGGATTAGCTTCTGCATTGAAGTATGTCAGTGAAGTTGGAATCGAAAAAATAGCCAAACACGAGCATACTTTGTTGAAGTATGCAACAGAGCGCCTGAATGAAATTCCGGAAGTGGAGATTTACGCCAATCATTTAGAAAAGGCAGCTGTTATTTCTTTTAACGTAAAGGGTGCGCATCCGTTTGATGTTGGCACACTGCTCGATAAATACGGAGTGGCTGTACGAACAGGGCATCATTGTACCCAGCCGCTAATGGCGCGTTACAAAATTCCGGGAACAGTGAGAGCCTCTTTTGCCATGTACAATACATTAGAGGAGGTAAACATATTCATTGAAGCACTTCAGAAGAGTATAAAAATGCTAAGTTAAATGAGTATTCAGGAAATAGAGAAAGAAATAATTGAAGAGTTCGAATTGTTTGGCGACGATTGGGAAGGAAAGTATGAGCACATTATTGATTTGGGAAAATCATTGCCGAAGATAAAGGAGGAATATAAAACGGAGGATAGAATCATTAAAGGTTGTCAAAGTAAAGTATGGTTACATTCAGAACTCAAGGATGGTAAAATTGTTTTTACTGCCGACAGTGATGCCATTATTACAAAAGGCATGGTGGCTTTAATGATTCGTGTACTCAGCAATCAGAAACCGGAGGATGTGGTAAATGCTGAATTAGAATTTGTTGATAAAATTGGATTAAAGGAACACTTATCACCAACGCGCGCAAACGGATTGGTGAGTATGATTAAACAAATGAAGTTAGATGCTTTAGCATTAAGTAAAAAGTAACATGGCTGCAATCATTATAACAAAGAATACCGAATTAATGCAACGGGTGATTGATGAAATCAAAACCTGTTTCGACCCGGAGATTCCTGTCGATGTATGGGAATTAGGATTGATTTATGAATTGGAATTAAATGACGAGAACGAATTAAAAATCACCATGACTTTAACTTCACCAAATTGTCCGGCAGCGGAGAGTTTACCTGCAGAGGTGGAAAATAAATGCAAGTTGTTGCCGGGTATTAAGTCAACCGAATTGAAATTAACTTTCGAGCCAACCTGGACCAAAGAAATGATGAGTGAAGTGGCGCAATTGGAATTGGGATTTATGTAACATGAGCGACGAAATTTTAAATAAAGTAGCCAGCAGCGGCATCGTAACGATTGATTTAGAAGAGTATTACCAAAGTGGTGAGCGGGTATTGTTTGATGTTAAGCCACTTTTGTTTCAGGAGTTGATTTTAAAGGAAAAAGATTTCAGAGAGTATATTAAGAATAACGACTGGACTGTCTATAAAGACAAATTTGTTGCAATTACTTGTACGAATGATGCCATTGTACCAACCTGGGCGTACATGCTTGTAAGTTTAGCTTTAGAACCATTCGCTAAAAAAATTGTATTCGGTAACCTCGAGCAATTGGAAAATGAATTATTCGAAGACTCACTTTCAAAAATGGATTACGCGCAATTTAAAGACGCGCGTGTTGTAATTAAAGGATGCAGTAACAAACCTGTACCTGTGAATGCGTATGTGAAATTAACTGCCTCGCTAAAACCATATGCAAAGAGCATCATGTACGGCGAACCTTGCAGTACTGTCCCCTTGTATAAAGCAAAAAAAGATTAATGAGTAATCGTTAGTGGTTGAGTGATTCTAAAATTATCTCCCGTTAAAGAAATAAAGTACAAACCACTTTCCAAACTTTCAGTTTCCAAGCGAATTTCGTTTTCACCCTGAATTAACTTACCAACAAAAAAGCTCTTTATTTTTCTTCCGCTAATATCAATAAGGTCGGCAGTGATTTTGCTTTCCTGAATCGCATCCAATGTAATCACACAATGATTTTGAGCCGGATTGGGTGCTAGAGTAACTCTTTTGATAGCACTTATTTCATTTATCCCGCCACAGTTATTCCAATAATTACAAGAGTCTAATTTAAAAAAGCATCCGTTTGAAAGCGCAAGCGCATATGTACAGCTTTGAAATTCCTTCATGTTATTGGTCCATTTGCAAGCTAAACCTAAATCGTAAGGAAAAGGACAGCTGGGATAGCCTGCAAAAGCACCAAAGCCAAAATAGTTTTTGTATAAATAAAGCGGATGAATAATACTTCCAACACTTTCAATAAATCTTAACGTATCACTTGAAGGTATTGTAGTATGTTTTAATTTAAATTCTTTCCTTATACCTGCTTTAATAGTTGTGTTTTGAATGGATTTTACTTTATAAAAACCTTTTGGCAATGGATTCATAGTTGGAACGAGATTCAGGTAAATGCTATCGCCAACATTCAATGAAAAATCAAAAATCAAATCTTCAATTAATGATGTTTTGTCGAGGTAATAAACTTTTTTGGCAACTGTATCTTCACGTAAATAACCAATGTGAGTGTTAACGGTTGATGTATTCGCTCCGTAATAATACTTTTTATAATTTTTTGATGAGATGATTGTATCATTCATGGCGATATATCTTCCAAAATTGACATTAGGTGCCAACGGACTAGTGGTTTTTTCAGCCTGACTTACTCCGTACATGGCGAAAAAAATATCCCATTGTGTTTTGTTACTGCCTATGGTTTTATAATAGGTTTGTGCGTTGCCAAAAAATGAGATTAAAACAAAAGCAAGTAAAAGTTTTTTCATGCGAATTAAATTAGATTTGATATATCTAATTTAACGAATATTTGTGTTATTCCAATCACTGGATGAAAAATGTTTATGGAAGGCAAACATGCCGTAAGTGGTAAATC
>CAYQDP010000074.1:0-9644 GCA_964416235.1 uncultured Flavobacteriaceae bacterium
ATTAGTATTAGAACAAAGTTCTGCACCAACCGAATTAAACGGTATGTTCAGTAACTTAGAAAATAACGGCGCTCCTTGGCAGTTTTCTCCTGCTGATCGCGCGAATTGGATTAACGAAAATTAAAAAGGAATATGAGTAAGTTGATTGAAATTGAAGAGAACGGAAAGAAATTAAGTCCGGTTTTACCTGAACATATTAAAAATTATCTGATTGATATTGATGGTACTATTTGTGACGATATTCCCAATGAAGAACCTGAAAGAATGGCTACTGCACAATTGTATCCGGAGGCTTTAGTTACATTAAATAAATGGTTTGATGAAGGACATATCATTACTTTTTTTACCAGTCGTACCGAAGAACACAGAGCAGTTACTGAGCAATGGTTAAAGGATAATGGATTTAAATACCATGGCTTATTAATGGGTAAACCTCGTGGTGGAAATTATCATTGGGTGGATAATCATATGGTGCGTGCAACACGTTACACAGGAAGATTTACAGATTTAGTAGAGAAAGAAACAACAATTCAAGTATTTCAGAATTAATCAGCATTTACAATGAGTAATACGCCAATTAAAGTACCAACCATGGCCGAAATGATGGCAAACGGTGAAACACCTGAGATTTTATTTTGGGTGGGTTGTTCCGGAAGTTTTGACGACCGCGCGAAAAAAATCACTAAGGCCATCGTTCGAATTTTGAATCATGTTAACATTAAGTTTGCCGTTTTAGGAACTGAGGAAACATGTACCGGCGATCCTGCAAAACGCGCCGGTAATGAGTTTTTATTTCAAATGCAGGCTTTCCAAAACATCACTGTACTTAATAATTATAACGTTAAGAAGATTGTAACCGGTTGTCCACATTGTTTCAATACATTAAAGAATGAATATCCTGAATTAGGTGGTAAATACGAAGTGGTGCATCATACACAGTTAGTACAAGATTTAATCAATCAAGGAAAATTGAAAGTGAACGGAGGTTCATTCAAAGGAAAGAAAATTGTTTATCACGACCCTTGCTATTTAGGAAGAGCCAATGATGTTTATGAAGCACCCCGTGAGGTAATTCAGAAGTTAGATGTAGAATTGGCAGAAATGAAACGCAGTAAAGCAAAAGGATTATGTTGCGGAGCTGGCGGAGCACAAATGTTTAAGGAAGCAGAGAAGGGAAATAAGGAAGTAAGCACCGAAAGAGCAGAGGAAGCATTGGCATTAAATCCTGATGTAATTGCTGTTGGTTGTCCGTTTTGCAATACCATGATGACCGATGGCGTTAAACATTTTAATAAAGAGGATAAAACAAAAGTATTGGACGTTGCAGAACTTATTGCAACTGCCAACGATTTATAAAACCCATTGCTTTCCCCGGGCAATTTAATTTTTTACAACATGAAAATTTTTAAATCAGTTACGGTTATTGTTGCCGCATTATTGATGTTTTCCTGTAAATCGGGTGAAAACAAAGAAGCGGTTGTTAGCACAACAAAGGATTCTTTAATCGAAAAAATAAATTCACCGGAGCTTAAAGCGGTGAATGAAGAATTATTAAAAGACCCCAATAGTGCGGAATTATATAACAAACGTGCAAAGATTTATTTAGGGATTAAGGAGTTGGAAGCTGCTACTGGTGACGCACAACGCGCTATTAAGATTGATAGTACAAAAGCAGAATTTTATTTAACCTTGGTTGATGCTTATTTTGCTTCCAATAAAACACGTCAGGCCAAAGAGTTGTTAGAGATTGTGTCTAAAAGATTTCCGGACAATACCGAAGGATTATTAAAATTAGGTGAGTTGTTTTTTCTGGTTCGTCAGTACGAAAATGCCATTGCACAAATCAATAAGGTTTTGAAAATTGATGAGAACATTGCCAGAGCTTACTATTTAAAAGGCTCGGTGTTTAAAGAAATGGGAGATACAACCAAAGCTATTTCAAGCATGCAAACTGCAATTGAGCAGGATAATAAATATTTTGATGCATTTGTAGATATTGGTTTAATGTATTCTGTAAGGAAAAATCCTCTTGCGTTCGAATATTTTGATAACGCATTACGTTTAAAGCCGGGAAATGAAAGTGCTATGTATGCTAAAGCAAAACTTTTGCAGGATATGAATAAAGTTGCAGAAGCTATTGCAGAGTACGAGAAAATGTTGAGTATAAATAAAGATAATACCATGGTACTTTATAATATGGGTGCAATTTATTTAGATAGGAAAAAGGATGCGGAAAAAGCGATCGATTATTTTTCAAAAGCCATTGCTTCCGATCCTAAATATACAGAAGCTTATTTTGCACGAGGGGTGTGTTATGAGGTATTGAAGGATATTCCAAATGCAAAAGCAGACTATAACATGTGTTTACAGGTTACACCAAATTTTGAAATGGCCATTGAGGCCTTAAATAATCTTGATAAGAAATAATCAGAGTTCTTTCATTAGCATTTTATATAGGGATAACATGCTCTCAATATCCTTCTTGTGTACTTTTTCATCGGGTGTGTGTACGTTTTGCTCTCCTGCACCTACAAAACACCAATCCCAAGGATGCTCCGACATTTGTAACTCTTTTGCATCACTGCCACCGCTGCCTTCAACTTCCAATTGATGAACAATGTTGTGTTTTTTTGCGAGATGAATGATTTTATTAATAAAACTTCTTCTTGGAACTAAACTATCGCGCATTGAAATTACCGCACCTTTTCCTGCATGTACACCGTCAGAAATCCAGGAGATGTCTG
Organism: uncultured Flavobacteriaceae bacterium; assembly: GCA_964416235.1. Taxonomy (GTDB): domain Bacteria; phylum Bacteroidota; class Bacteroidia; order B-17B0; family Aurantibacillaceae; genus JAHEYG01. The sequence goes on from CAYQDP010000074.1 coordinate 2,745, forward strand.
AAATCAAAGCCTGAAATATATTATATTTTTCTGCAAGAAATTTCTGCAGAAAAGTGACGCTGCCTCCGCCGTGTTCTTCCCAACAACTAAACACAATGGCTCCGTCTTTTAATGTTTCAGCCGTTTTTAGTGCGTTGTAAATTCCTAGTCTGTTATCCATATAACAACACTGAATGTAATCTTTGTCTTCACGCCAATGAGGTTTAAAGGTAAGTTCTGTTCCTCTCTCCAGATCGCGTTTGTATTTATAAGAAAGGGTAGTGTACCCATGTTGATCTTTCTTAGCATCCAGTTCTACTTCCGCTTTTCCTAATGAATCTTCACCAATGAGTTTAAATCCGCTTTTAGCTACCGGTCCACCAATTTTTACTAATTGTTTACCATATTGTACAGTAAATCCAATGCTGTCCATATGCGCAAAGATTGCAGTGCGCGGTTTTCCAAATATTAGAACAATGCAATCCTGAAATCCTTTACCGCTAAAAATTTTAGGTTGATGCTTCCATTTTTTTTTATTTTTTTTAATGTATTCTAATAAAAAATTCTTCATGGCTACTTCATTTCCGGAAGGAGCATGAATGGCACACATTGTTTTTACGAGTTCGTAGTTTGAGTTCTTAGCTTTTTTCATTAATGTGTTTTTATATATGTGAATTTAATTGGCAGCAGTTTTGAAATTTGTTCTTCAATCTGATCATTATAATTTTTTCTTACGTCAAATATAATCACACAATTTGATTCGTATTCATTTGAAATTATTTTACAGTGATTATCGCGTAAAATGCGCATTACCGAATTCATTTGCTCAAAGCTAAATTCTATTTTGTATTGGAATAAAATATGTTTTTCAATTATCTCAGCATTTTTAAGGGCATCGGCCGCTGCTTCCCGGTAGGCATTAATTAAACCACTAACACCAAGCAAGGTTCCTCCAAAGTATCGAGCAACCACAATTAAAATATCAGTTAAATCTTTCGATTGTATTTGTCCGAGTATAGGTTTCCCGGCCGAATTGTTCGGCTCTCCATCATCATTAGCTCTATATGCAGCTTTATCAGCACCCAATCTCCAGGCATAGCAATGATGATTGGCGCCGTGATGTTCTTTTTTTAGTCGCGCAATAATTTCTTTGATTTCAGTTTCTGTTTTTACAGGGAAAGCAAAGCCTAAAAATTTACTGCCTCTGTCTTTATAAATCCCTTCTGATGCTTTTTGGATGGTAAAATATGAATCTTCGAAGAGCATTATTTATACCGCAAAGCAAGTGATTTTTTTTAATTGCTAAGCTCCAAAAACTACTATTTTTAAGCAGGGGGGCGGCACCTTGCTAAGATGTTTGTTTTCAATAAAATAGTGAGCATCTGAAGCCCCGGTTATGTTTATAAACTGTTAATTACAGTAGAGTAGCTGTTTTATTGAGTGAAGCCTATCAATGCCTTATTTGAAAATCAGGATTTTCCCCTTCTGATTTACTAAATTTATTACAATGATTGCAAAACTCCATCCCATGAAAAGATTTCTGAAACTTACCACAATCGCTTTAACCGTTTTTACAATCGGTCAAACATTTGCACAATCAAAAGGTGAACCGCTTTGGGGTACGCCATGTAAGGAATGTTTAGAGCCTGCAGGAACTAACCAAAAAGGTTCTCCGGCAAGTGTACAAAATGGTAATGCTACTATAGCTACTAGTTATACAACTACTGCCTGTGGATTAAATTTTACTTCGGCTAGTGTTCGTTTACACGCGCGATCTTTTGGAGCAGTAACACCTGCAACAGGTGTTGCTCAGCCAGCAACCATGGCAATTTCAGGAATGCCTCCATGTTTTCAGGTATTAAAAGCGTTTTTATATATCGGTGGTTCAGGTAATGGTAGCGCCTTTAATGTGAACTTTACCAATCCTGCCGCAACTGCATCTACAGTTCCTGCCACTATCATTGGAAGTGATGTGGATAAATGCTGGAGTTTCCCCGGAACATACAATTACCGTTGTGATGTAACGGCTTTAATTTCCGGAAATGGAAATTATGTTATTAGTGGAGTGCCTGTTAATGCTACAGCTAAAACAATGGATATGGATGGAGCAACATTATTCATTATATACTCTGATCCTAATCAAACCTATACAGGAAGTATAATGATTGGTGATGGATGTATGGTTATGAAAGGTGGTAATAAAACAGCTAACCTTACAGGATTTAATGTTTGCGGTCCAACTTCTTTAACAACAAATTTTATGGCAGTAACTGATTTACAAAAAATCGCTGCTACTCCTGTTCATCTTAATTCAGCAACTGCAAATTTTACTCAACCTGTGGCAAGCCAACAGGTGTATGATTATATACAGCAACCCGGTGCTCCGGCTGTAGCGGGACAAACTTCAGCAACGTATGGAGTTCAAAATGCAAGTGACTGTTGGAATTTGGTGTTTGCTGGCATGTACTGGCGAACAGCATGTAATGTGTGTACAATTTCTAACTTAACTGTAACTGCTGTTACTTCTTCTTCATGTTCTGCTGGTTCAGCTACTGCGAACGTGGCTGGTGGTACTGCGCCATATACTTATACATGGAGTCCGGCCGGCGGAAATGCGCAAAGCATCACTAACATGCCTACTGGTAATTACACAGTTGTTGTTAAAGATGCTACAGGTTGTAAAACAGGTACTGCAACTGTTGCTGTAAATGCTGCAGCAGGACCAACTATTACAGCTAACGCAGGAACAATTTGTGCAGGTAGCTCTGTTAACTTAACAGCGAATGGTGCTGCAACATATACTTGGAGCCCGGGTACCGGATTAAATACAACTAACGGTCCGGCCGTTACTGCTAACCCTGCTGCTACAACTGTATATTCAATTAGTGGTACTAATGCTTTAGGTTGTGTTGCTACAATAACTACTCAAGTTACAGTAAATCCAATGCCGGTTCCTGTAATCAATAGTAATAGTCCGGTTTGTTTAAATGCTCCATTGAATTTAACTTCAGGTGGAGGAACAACTTATGCATGGAGCGGACCAAACTCTTTCAGTTCAACATTACAAAACCCAACTGTTGCTGCTGCAACCACTGCTAATGCAGGTGTGTACACAGTAACCGTTACCTCATTAGGTTGTTCTTCAACTGCTACTACAAACGTTGCGGTGTTAACGCCTTCAACTACGGCTACTAATACCGGAGCTTATTGTGCAGGTGCAACAATACAATTAAATGGAGGTACAGCCACATCTTACAGTTGGTCCGGTCCGGGTGGATTTACATCCAACTTGCAAAACCCAACTATAGCGGCTTCTACAACTGCAATGAGCGGAACTTATAATTTATTAGTTTCAATCGGAACATGTACTGCTGCAGCTTCAACGCCTGTTGTGGTAAATCCATTACCAATTCCAAATGCAATTAGTAATAGTCCGGTTTGTGCAAACGATCAGATTACATTTACCGGTTCCGGTGGAACAACATATGCTTGGACAGGACCTGCGTTTACTTCAAGTCAGCAAAATCCTACTATTCCAACTTCAAGTGCAGCCAATGCAGGTACTTATACCTTAACTGTTACTGATGCGAACAGCTGTGTTAACTTCACAACTGTAACTGTAGTTGTAAATCCATTACCAGTGATAACGGTTAACAGCCCTGCTACATGTTTAAATACTTCATTTACGTTAACAGCAACCGGTGGATCTACTTATGCATGGAGTGGTCCGGGCGGATTTACTTCTAATCAGCAAAATCCTGTGTTGACAAATGCAGCCGCTTCAATGACCGGTGTTTATACTGTTACTGTAACTACAGCTAATAATTGTGTGTCTACTGCTACAACAAACGCGCAAGTGTTACCGTTGCCAAATCCGCAAATTAACAGTAACTCTCCGGTTTGTGTTGGTAATGCATTAAACTTAACAGGAACTGGTGGAGCAACGTATGCTTGGACGGGTCCGAATAGTTTTGTTAGCGGACAACAAAATCCAACAATCAGTAATGTTACTTTAGCAGAAGCGGGTGTATATACATTATTGGTTTCTTCAGGATCTTGTACAGCTAGTACAACAGCTACCATAGTTATTAATCCTTTACCAATTCCGGTTATTGTTGTAAACACTCCGGTTTGTGTTGGACAAGCATTAAACTTTACCGGTAGTGGTGGTGTAACTTACAACTGGAGTGGACCAAGCTTTATTAATAACACACAAAATCCTTCAATTCCTGTTGCCTCAATGTTTAACAATGGTTCATTTGTGTTAACAGTAACTGATGCGAATGGGTGTACAAATTCAACATCGCAAAACGTTGTTGTAAATCCATTACCAAATGTAAATGCTACAGGTGTTACAGTTTGTGAAAATGGAAATGCTACTTTAAGTGCAGGTGGAGGTGTTACATATTCATGGAATGGTCCTAATGGGTTTACTTCAAACAGTCAAAATCCTGTGATAGGAAATGCTCAACTGAATGTTTCAGGTCAGTACACTGTTTTAGTAACTGATGCAAATACTTGTACAAACACAGCAGTGGCTACAATTATCGTGAATCCAAATCCAACAGCTATAGTAAGTAACAATACTCCAATCTGTGTAAACAATAATTTAGGTTTAAGCGGTTCCGGTGGTGTTACCTACAACTGGGTAGGCCCGAATGGATTCAGTTCAACTTCACAAAACCCTAACTTTAATGCAAGCTCTACAGCTTACTCAGGAAATTATATTTTAACAGTTACAGATGCTAACGGCTGTTCAGGTTCTGCAACAACTTCTGCAACCATTAATCCAATTCCAAGTGTTGCAATTACTGCAGTTCCAAACAGAGGATGTGCTCCGTTCTGTACTTCATTTAATTTAAGTACAAGTCCGGGCGTGCAAACTTATAACTGGAATTTAGGAAACGGTATAACAGGTAACACTGCAACTCAACAAACATGCTATTCTACAACCGGTATTTATACGGTTAACGTAACAGTTTCTGATGCGATTGGTTGTACAAATAGCGCAACATATACAGTTGAAGTATTCCCTCAGCCTGTTGCAGACTTTAACCACGCTCCAATTAAGCCAATCATAAATATTGATCCGGAAGTAACATTTACAGATGCATCTCATGGTGATTCCATTGTTAAATGGCAATGGTATTTCATGAATACCGCTCAGTATACTTCAACGCAACAAAACCCAACATTTATGTATAGCGATCCTGGAACTTATGCTGTGGCTTTAGTTGTAACAAGTGATAAAGGTTGTGTTGATACATTAGTGAGAATTGTTGAAGTTGGTGAAGATTTTGGTATCTACGTACCAAACGCATTTACGCCTAATGCCGACGGGCTAAACGATGTTTTCCAGCCAAAAGGATTCGGTATTGTAAAATATCAATTACAAATTTTTGACCGTTGGGGTGAGCGTGTATTCGAAACTAAAGAATTTGAAAAAGGATGGGATGGTAAGTTTGCAGGTCGTGGTGGTGATATTTGTGAAGAGGGAAGTTACACCTGGTTGATAAACGCTGTGAGTGTGTTTGGAAAAGCTCACGAACTAAAAGGACACGTCACACTCATTAAATAAACAAAATCCAATAAGATTAAAGCCGCTTCCAAAAGGAGCGGCTTTTTTAATACGTTATAAGTAATATGGCAATCACTGCCATTAACAAACCTATTTTGTTTTGAAGAGATAGTTTTTCTTTAAAGAATAAAACACCAATTAATGCGGACAGAACAACATTAGATATGTTAAGCACCGGGAATAATTGCGCACTGTTCAGAACCTTAGATTCAAGAGCTTTGATAATAAAAAAAATGCTGAAATAATTAGGGATGCCAAATACGATGCCAGCTAAAATGTTTTTTGATTCAAAAAATGTAGTTTGATTTTTTTCGGATTTATGTTTAATGAATAAAAAAATTAAAACAAAAATGCCAATGCAAAACGCACAGAAAAAAGAAGTAATCGTAAACATTTCGCTGTCTTGTTCATGTGTAATATAAAAAGCATTCGTTGCGTTAATGGCCGTATCGATGAGCCCGCTGCCTAAAAATACCAAGACGGGAAGCCATAAAAGTTTTTTATCGGTTTGTTTATCTGCTTTGTTTGGCCTGGTAGCAAAATAGAGCGCTGTCAGTGCAAGTAATATTCCCGATACTTTTAAAATAGTTAATTCAACGTTTAGTACAAATACCGAAAACAATACCGGCATAGCCACACTCATTTTATTCGCAACTGATGCCGTTGATATACTAATTTTTTGCGTTGTAAGTGAGATGAGATTGAAAATGGAAATTAATAACACGCCCAACGGAATACTTACAAAAATCCAATCCGAATTAAGCAAAACATCCACGTCGAATTTATGTTTGGAAAAAACAAGACCGGTAACTGAAGCTGTAATGTAATTTACAATGATTGCATGAAGTGAGTTGATTTTAAATTTATCAAACAATTTGAAAATTACCAGCAAAACAACACTGGCTAAAATATTGAGAATAACATAAACCATTTCTATGAATTAGTAACTGAAAACAGAAAGTCAGTCCCTGATTGTGATTTTATCCCTTTATTTAAATCAAATTCGGGCGCAGCGATACCATTCTTAAATTGCAATTTAGGATTTACGAAAACCCGCGCTTCATCCCATAAATTGGATTTAATAATTGAGTCAAGTAATAAAGCACCTCCCTCTACAAAAACACTTGATATGTTTTGTTTTGCAATTGCTTCAAAGATGTTTTCTACGTTAAAATTTTCTTTATTTAATGTGATGTAACTGATATTATCATGATTGTTTTTTTGCTGTTCGCTAATTACAATCGTTTTCGCTGCTGCGTTGAAAATGTTGAGTTTGTTATTTAATTTTAATTGTCGGTCAATTACAATTCGTATTGGATTGTTGCCATTAGTTAATCTTACTG
>CAYQDP010000075.1:0-9622 GCA_964416235.1 uncultured Flavobacteriaceae bacterium
TTAAGGGTAAAACAACACTTATAAGAAGTCCTAAATCTATTCGTCCATGGCAACATGTGTTAGAACCGTTGTCGGGTTATTTGTTGCTCGGACAAAAATTACTGGAAGGTAAAAAAAAATTTGTGGGAGCATGGAATTTTGGTCCGGAAACGAATCAATGCGTAACAGTTGGTGAAGTATTGAAACTGTTTAAGCAAAATTGGAGTAAGCTTAAAATCGAATATAATGAATCGGACAAAATGAAGTTCCATGAGGCCGGCATATTAATGTTAGATTACAAAAAGGCGAAGACTAAACTTAAATGGCAACCGGTTTGGAAATTGGATTTTACTGTAGCAATTACAGCAAACTGGTATAAAAATTATTATACCGGAAAACATTTAAATACCGAGCAAGATTTATTTCAGTACATTAAAGATGCAAAGCGTCGAAAATTGACCTGGACAAAATGATATTTGAAAAAACGAATTTAACCGACGCATATATAGTAGTGCCAACTCCATTATCGGATGCACGCGGAATGTTTTTTAGATACTATTGCAAAGAAGAATTTAAGAAAATTAATCATACCAAGGAATTTGTACAACTGAACCAATCGGTAAATAAGATTAAGGGAACTATTAGGGGCATGCATTTTCAAAAAGCACCACATGAAGAAATAAAATTAGTGCGATGCATCAAAGGAAGTGTTTTTGATGTGATCGTAGATCTCCGACCACACTCCAACACGTATTTACAATGGTTTGGATCTGTCCTGTCGCCTGAAAATTTAAAAATGATGTACATTCCTTCGGGATTCGCTCATGGTTTTCAAACTTTGGAAGATGATACACAGCTATTGTATCATCACACAGAATTTTATACACCAAGTGCAGATGCCGGAATTAATTACTTAGATCCGCAATTAAAAATTAATTGGCCTTTAGAACCTAAAATGGTTTCTGATAAGGACAATAATTTGCCTTTTATAAATTCTATAAAATTTTAATATGAATTGTCGTTTTTGTAATCATAAACTTTCGCATGTGTTTGTTGATTTGAAAGAGAGTCCTCCTTCAAATTCATTTCTCGAGAAGCAACACTTAAATCAAGTTGAACCAAAATTTCCTCTGAAAATATTTGTATGTGATAATTGCTATTTAGTGCAGGTAGATGAATATAAGAAGGCTGAGGAGATTTTCAGTAATGAGTATGTGTATTTTTCGTCATTTTCGAAAAGTTGGCTCGAGCACGCGCGTCGTTATGTTGATAAGATGACACACGAATTCGGATTAAACTCTAATTCATTGGTTATCGAAATTGCGAGTAACGATGGTTATTTGCTTCAATATTTTAAAGAGAAAAGCATTCCAGTCTTAGGAGTAGAACCAACAGGAAATACAGCCAAAGTAGCAATCGAGAAGGGCGTAGATACACGTATAGATTTTTTTGGTGTTAAACTCGCCAACGATTTGGTAAAGGAAGGAAGAAATGCAGATTTATTATTGGGTAATAATGTTTTGGCCCATGTGCCAGACATTAATGATTTTGTTGGCGGAATGAAGATAGTATTAAAGCCAACCGGGGTTATTACTATGGAATTCCCACATTTGTTACAATTAGTCGCCAACAATCAATTTGATACAATTTACCACGAACATTTCTCGTATTTATCCTTCACCACGGTAAAATCAATTTTCGAAAAACACGGACTGGAATTATTTAATGTGGAGGAATTGCCAACACATGGTGGTTCACTCAGAATATACGCAAAGCATAAAGACGATAAGAGTAAGACGATAAGTGATGCGGTTAATCATTTATTAAACAAAGAAAGGGAAGCAGGAATAAGTACCGTAGATTATTACAGAGGATTTCAGGTGAAAACAGACAAAGTAAAAGCTGATTTTCTGAATTTCCTTAGCAACTGCAAAGCGCAAAAGAAAAGTGTTGTAGGATACGGTGCGGCGGCAAAAGGAAACACATTATTAAATTACTGCGAGGTGGGTAATGAATTAATATCTTTTGTAGTTGATGCCTCACCGCATAAGCAAGGTAAATATTTACCAGGAAGTAAAATTCCAGTAGTTGCCGAACAGATGATTCGAGAAACAAAGCCGGATTACGTCATTATATTTCCATGGAACATTAAAGATGAGATCATGAATCAGCTAAGTTATATCCGCGATTGGAATGCCAAATTTGTTGTGGCAATTCCTGAACTAAAAATTTTGTGATGAGAGTTTTAGTTACCGGAAGCACCGGATTTATCGGGTCACATGTAATTGAATATCTTAGATCATTAAACTTAGATGTTATCGAAGCGATACAAAATAGTGATGAAAATAACATTAGTTCAAAGAGAAAATTTAACATTGAATTATTCTATGATAATGTAAATTTATGCGAATATTTTAATAAACCGGATGTTTTAATTCATTTAGCCTGGTGGGGTCTGCCAGATTATACTAGCGATATTCACCTGAATCAGGTACAACAACATTATAGATTTATAAAAAATTTAATTAAAGGAGGCTTAGGAAAGGTAGTTGTTGTTGGTACTTGTCAAGAATATGGGATGAAAAATGGTATGTTAAAAGAAGATATCGCAGTGGAGCCACATACAAATTATGCAGTTGCAAAGAACAATTTACGTTTATTAATAGAGGATTTTCGCAAAGAAAATGTATTTAATTTTAATTGGGTAAGATTGTTTTATATGTATGGCAGAGGACAAAATCCTAAATCAATATTGCCGTTGTTAGATGCTGCAATAAAATCTGGTCAAACTGTTTTTAATATGTCGCCTGGTGATCAAAAGCGAGATTATTTGCCGGTTGAAAAGGTTGCTGAATACATTGTAAAGATTGCTTTGCAAGTAAATTACAACGGAATAGTGAATTGTTGTTCGGGAAAACCAATAACTGTAACGAGTTTAGTTGAAGAGCATATTCGCAGGAATAATTCACAGATAAAATTAAACAAGGGATTTTATAATTATCCAACTTACGAGCCATTCGAGTTTTGGGGAGATAATAGTTTAATGAAGAAAATAATTAATATTTGAAAAGTGGAAAACACAACTAGTAAAGATCAGCTTAAAGCCACAAGTCAAGGATTTTATGAGCTTTTTAACCAAAGTAAGGTGCCATTATTCCAGAATAAGGTGTTTGTAAGTGAAGATGAGGCGAAAAAGTCTCCAGTTGGTGAAGTAAAGTTGGTTCAATCTAAAGCAACGGGCTTTGTTTATAATTTCTTGTTTGATGACTCAATAATGAACTATGATGAAAATTATCATAACGAACAGTCAAACTCTGGATATTTTATGTCGCATCAACAGAATGTATTTAATTTAATTGATTCATTTGGTCTTCATGGAAAGAAAATTGTTGAAATTGGTTGTGGTAAGGCACATTTTTTTAACATAGTAAAGAAAATGGGTTATGATATAATTGGCTTTGATCCGGCATACGAAGGAGATGATAAGAATATTGTAAAGGATTATTTTTCAGAGAAATATTCAATAGAAGGAGATGTAATAATTTTAAGACACACTTTGGAACATATTGCTAATCCACATACGTTTCTAAAGGAAATTGCAAAAGCAAATAACTACAAAGGTTATATTTTCATAGAAGTACCAACTTTTGATTGGATACTTAAAAAAAGAGCATTTTGGGACATATTCTATGAGCATTGTAATTATTTTACCGAAAAAACTTTAGGCTTTATGTTTAATGAGGCAAAGACAGGTGAGTTGTTTAATGGACAATATATTTTTTGTTATGCAAAACTTAGCGATTTAAAGGATAAACTAACATCAACTAATATTGATAAGATAGACGCTTTAAATTTTCTCGATACATTGTCTAAATGGAAATTAAAGGTTGAAAGCGGGACAAATACTTGTATCTGGGGCGCAGGAGCAAAAGGATCCACATTTGTTAATTTAATTGATCCTCTAAAGCAAAAAATAAGAGCCGTTATCGATATTAATCCGGAAAAGCAGAATAAATATATTGCAGTAACAGGGCATCCAATTTATAAACCAGAAATGTTATTGGAGCTAAATTGTGATACGTTAATAGTTATGAATGAAAATTATTTATCAGAAATAAAGGATCAGTTAAGAGAATTAAATATAAAAATTAATAACATAATAAGCTTATAAAATGAACCCAATAGAAAAATTCAAAGAAGAAGTAAAAAACAACATTGTTGAGCAATCAAAGAATGAGAATATTAAAAAAGTTGCTCATGATTTTATGGTTGAGTCTATTAAGTCAAAATATTCGTACAATTTTACTTGGCTTGGTAGACCAATAATTCAATATCCACAAGACATTGTTGCTATTCAGGAAATTATTTATAAAATACAGCCGGATTTAATTATCGAAACAGGCATTGCACATGGAGGCTCGTTAATTTTACACGCATCAATTTGCGAGTTAATTGGTAAAGGTGAGGTATTAGGAATTGATATTGATATAAGAGAGCATAATAAGAAAGAGATTATATCGCATAAGATGAACAAGAGAATTACAATGATTCAAGGCTCGTCAATATCCAAGGACACAATTTTACAAGTTTCCAAACACGTTGAAGGCAAAGAAAAAGTACTCGTAATTCTAGATTCTAATCACACGCACGATCATGTATTAGAGGAGTTAAAACTGTATTCCTCATTTGTGACTAAGGGTAGTTATTTGCTGGTTTTTGATACAATAGTTGAAGATTTACCAACTGATCTATATCAAGACAGGCCGTGGAGTGTTGGTGATAATCCTAAAACAGCTGTATTTGAATTTATGAAAACTAATAATCAGTTTGAAGTAGATTCAGAAATTGAGAATAAAATGCTTTTATCAGTTGCACCGAACGGATATTTAAGAAAAGTAAGATAATGGATAAGCCATATGTGACAATAGGAATACCTGCATATAATGAAGAACGTTATCTGCGTAAAACTATTGAATCTGCATTGGGCCAAACCTATCGAAATATTAAAATAATAATTTCAAATAATTTGTCTAATGATTCAACTGGGCAAATTGCAGAGGACTTTGCCAGGCTTGATAATAGAGTCTCAGTGATTCATCAACCTAGCCACGTAAATGTTGAGCAAAATTTCCGTAGTTTATTAAATATAGCGGATACCGAATATTTTGTTTGGCTTGGTGGTCATGATATTATCTCAAGTGTTTATATTGAAGAAGCACTCAGTTTATTTAAATTAAACAACAATACTGCAGCGGTTTATCCTAATGCCGTTAGTTATGATGCGGAAGGAAAAATGTTTTCGGTAACTGATGATTTTTATATTGAAGGAAACGATTTCTTTAATCAAGTAATCAAAATAGTTAAAACTTGCAGCAACGGCTCCGCCTTCCATAGTGTTTTTAAAACTGATTATCTTCGAAAATCGTTTTTGGATATAAATGGTGGGGATCTTTTTCTTTTTCTAAGAGTGGCTATGCACGGAAAATTTATTCCTGCTCAGCAAATCTCTTATACAATGAGAAATGTGAAATCGAGCGAAAGCGATAAGGAGAGAGACGCGCGATACATCGCATACGGCTTCAAACCCAATTGGCGTGAAATACACAGTATGTATCCATTTACAGTTATAGCTGAATACAACGGATTAAGTTTATTTAAAAAGTTAAATCTGTTTATTATTGTTCGTGACTTAATGGTAAAATACAGAGATAACTCTTGGGCGACTGTTACGCTTTATTTTTTGAAACAAGCCAAACTTAAGTGTTCGCTATTAGCCTTTCTCGCCGGAATAAAATCCGTAATTAGAAAATGATTTCAGTGAAAAAGAAAGTGCTTATAATTTGCCGGAATGATTTAAAGCGTGCTCCACGTTTCATCATGGAGGTAAATGCACTGAAAGATAAGTATGAGATATTTGCCTATGGTGAATCCGGTACTATAGATGGAGGATATAACTTCATACCGGTAAAACCATTACCTGCTATAGATTTTCATTTAAATTATCCGACTATTTTAAGAAAGGCACTTTCGTTTTTTATAAGTAGAATTTTCAGTAATCAAAACGCCATAAAAAGAAGAGCCTTGAATTTTGAATTGAATCAACTTGTTAATAAAGACTTTGATTTAGTTATAGTTCATCATTTAAAAGATCTTCCTTTAGGCGTTAAGTTAGCAGAGAGTAAAAAGGTAAAAGTAATATTTAATGCTCACGAGTATTATCCTTTAGAGTACGAGGATATTCAGGAATGGATGAAAACTACTCACCTCGAGTACATGGATATTTCCAGAAGGTACTTGCCAAAAGTGGATATTTGTTTTTGTGTCGGTGAAATTATTGCAAAAAAATATTTTGATGAGTTTGCTTTAAATTCAATCGTAATTACAAATTCAAAAAAATATTACAATCTGGAACCAAAAATGCCGGGTGATAAAATCAAATTAATCTATCATGGTGGGGCTGTTGTCTCCAGGCGTATAGATTTAATGATTGAAATGATGAATCATTTGGATGATAGCTACACACTTGATTTAATTTTAGTTGGAAGTCCGGTGGAATATGAGAATGAGTTAAAAAAAATGGCTCAAAGTAATAAGAACATTACTTTTTTATCTCCTGTTGATATTGAGCAAATTCCTGTTTTCACAAACTCTTATGATATTGGAGTTTTTCTATTACCACCTACAAACTTTAATTATGCAAATGCACTGCCAAATAAGTTTTTTGAATTTCTACAAGCACGACTCGCCATTGCTATTGGCCCCTCACCGGAAATGGAGCTCTTGGTTAAAAGATATGATTTAGGCATAGTGGCAAATGATTTTACTGCTGCTTCAATGGCTAATGCGATTAAGTCAGTAGGTCGCGAGAAGTTATATTATTACAAAACTCAATGTAATAAATACGCAAAGGAGTTAAGCATTGAATCTAATATGGAGAAAATTAGAGAAGAAGTGGATAAACTAGTAGCCTGATAAAATTGAAATCCGTTCTAATTTTTAAGTTAAGTCCCCTGCATTCTGCTCCACGAGTTCAACGAACATACAAAGCAATTCATGAACATTATAGTATCACTACCGCAGGTTTAAGTGCCATCGGCGCCGAGAAAGAAAATTTCATAGACCTTACAGATTGTTTAAGTATTAAGGAATCTGAGATAGATTTTCACCTTAAGTTTCCTGCGCCTATAAGAAAGATTTTTTCTTTTTTTATAAAGGTGTTTTTACAACAGGGGTATAGTAAGTCAGCCTATTTAGAAAATAAATATTGGACAAGAGCGCACAAAGCAATCTTACAAAAATTAAATACCAGAAAATATGACATCGTTATCGCACATGGCGTTGACGCACTTCCAATAGGATATGAATTGGCAAAACGCCATAACGCTAAACTAGTATTTAATGCACATGAGTACTATCCGCGGGAGTTTGAGGAAAATCCAAATTGGGTACTCTATAATCAACCGTTAAATACATACTTGTGCGAAAAATATTTATCGAAAACTGATTTGATATTTTCAGTTACTGACGGAATCAGTAAAGAATATAAAAAAGTGTTCAATGTAAATCCGATTACAATAACTAATGCAGCGCCCTATTATAATATGATTCCGAATGAGAACTACCTTAAGATTCGGATTATACATCATGGTGTTGCTTTAAGAAGCAGACGAATACATGAAATGATTGAATGCGCTAAATTATTGGATAATAGATTTGAGGTGGATTTTATGCTGGTAGAGCAGGATAAAGAATATTATGAAGAGTTAGGAAAGATGATAAAGATGAATTCTAATATTCGTTTAATTAAACCGGTAAAGTATAATGAGATTGTTTCGTTTATAAATAAATATCATATTGGATTTTACATTTTGCCAAAATCTAATTTTAATAATGAAATGGCTTTACCTAATAAGTTTTTTGAATTTATTCAGGCGAGGCTAATGTTAGCCATCTCCCCAAATCAAGAAATGGCCAATATTGTAGAACAATTTAATATTGGCGTTGTAGCAGATGATTATTCGTATCAATCGATGGCAAAGGCGATAAACAGTCTTACGATTGAAAACATAAAAGCTTATCAGCGTAATACAATAAAGTGTGCGAATGAAATGAATGCTGAAACGAATGCGAAAGTTATTTTAAACTCTATAAATTCTCTTAACTGATATGTGTGGTATAGCAGGAATATTTTATCGTTCCGGACAAACTGTAGATAAGGGCGTACTGAAAAAAATGACGGACATAATTCATCATCGTGGTCCTGATGGTGAAGGTCACTGGTTGAACCAAAAGGGAAATATTGGGTTTGGTCATCGACGACTTTCTATTATTGATTTATCAGATAATGGCAAGCAACCAATGCATTATCTTGATGGAAGATATACGATCACTTTTAATGGTGAAATATATAATTATATTGAAATCAAAGAACAACTTTTAAAGCAAGGATATAAATTCAGATCGGATTCCGATACTGAAGTGTTGTTGGCTTTGTATGACCGGAAAAAGGAGAAATGCCTAGAAGACCTGGATGGAATGTTTGCATTTGCCATTTGGGACGAGGTTGAGCAAATTTTATTTTGTGCGCGTGATCGATTTGGTGAGAAACCATTTCATTATTTCTATGACGGCACGAGCTTTATATTTGGTTCTGAGATCAAACAAATTTGGGCTTATGGCGTAAAGCGGGAAGTTGAAGAGAAAAGAGCCTTTAGCTTTATTAATAATGGACTGCTCGAGAATGAATCGGATATAACCGACACTTACTATAAAAACATTAAGCGCCTTGATGCTGCTCATTATATCGTACTTAATTCAAACAATAAACTTGTTCAAACTAAATATTGGGCAATAAACAATTCCAATGTATTTAAGGGAACTATTGAAGAAGCTGCGGAAAAATTCTTGGAATTATTCAAGGAGGCCATTCGAATTCGATTGCGTTCAGATGTACCGGTTGGCTCTAGTCTTTCCGGCGGATTGGATTCTTCGTCAATTGTTATGTTGATTGATCAATTAAAAGGTGCAGAAATAAATCAGAATACTTTTTCTGCAAGATTTAAAAATTTCGCAAAGGATGAAGGAAAACATATTGAGGAGGTTGTAAAGGCTTGTAAGAATGTTCAGGTACATTACACATGGCCTGATAAGGATTATTTCAATACTGTGTTAAACGATGTTATATATCACCAGGACGAACCTTTTGGATCTGCAAGTATTGTTGCCCAGTACGCAGTTATGCAACTTGCGAAGGAAAAAAACGTGACGGTGTTGTTAGACGGACAAGGAGCAGATGAGCAATTGGCAGGATACCTGCCTTATTACAAAGTGTATTTAGATCAATTGTACTATAATAACAGAAGTTTATATAATAAGGAAATTGAAGCTTATAACAAATTACACGCGGGCCTGTTTCCTTATACGCCGGTTTCTGCTAATGAAACATTGAGAATGAAATTAGGATGGTATAAGAAACGATTGCTAGGTCAAGCATTACCTTATTCGCACGATGAACTTAGGCGACAGTTAGTAGCAGATACTACCAGTAATGGTTTGAAGCAATTATTACGATACGCCGATAGAAATTCAATGGCGCATAGCAGAGAAGTCCGTTTACCTTTCTTGAGTCATAAGTTATGTGAAT
>CAYQDP010000076.1:0-9554 GCA_964416235.1 uncultured Flavobacteriaceae bacterium
AATATCAAAACGTTTTCATTCGCAAAATCTTCCACTTGTTGCGGACTTAATGCTGTATATCCTTTCTCAATTACAGTGTCAAAAGCATCATAACCTGTTTTGTTGAGGAAAGCGTTTTTAGCGAAATATTGCGGTGGGGGTAATATGCCGGTCGTTAGTTCTTTTATGAATTCCTTTTTATCATTAATTACTAAAGCGTAATTTTTTTGTTTTTGACTCCCAAGTGTATCGAAAGTTTCTTTGCTCATGTTTTTTCCGCAAGCTGAGCCGGCACCGTGAGCCGGATAAACAATTACATCATCAGGTAATGTTTTAATTTTTGTTTGCAAACTATCATACAACATGGCTGCTAAATCTTCCTGAGTCAAATCACTTTTAATGGCTAAATCAGGGCGACCAACATCGCCGATAAACAATGTATCTCCGCTAAAAATGCAATAAGGTTTTTTGTTTTCATCCAGTAACAAAAAAGTACTAGATTCTAATGTATGTCCCGGTGTATGTAAAACTTTAATTGTCAGTTTTCCTATTTTAAATTCCTCACCATCTTTTGCAACATAGCTGTCGTATGAAGTAGTGGCGTTAGGACCAAATACAATTTTTGCTCCGGTTTTTTTCGCCAAGTCAACATGTCCACTTACAAAGTCGGCATGAAAATGCGTTTCAAAAATGTATTTAATTTTCACACCATCTTTTTCGGCGCGTGAAGTGTATGGATTTGTTTCTCGTAATGGATCAATAATGGCCGCTTCATTTTCTGAACGTATGTAATACGCACCTTGCGCCAAGCATCCGGTATAAATTTGTTCGATGTGCATAGGGAGATGATTTACCCTTTAAATGTACAAAATTTAATTGTTTGGATAAGTCTCAATAAGTCAATGAAATTGTGAAGCTAAGATTGTCAGTAATATACAACTTACTCAATAGTGAGTATAATTCGGTTAAAATCATTAAATTAGTGTTTTCACAGTTACTCGATAATGCTTCGTAGCATAATATTCATTTCACTTTATTTAACGACAATTTTCGTTAGGGCGCAAAACGTAGATTCGTTGTGGAAGGTCGTTAATAATTCAAAAAATACGGATACTATTCGTTTAGCAGCTTTATATGACTTAGCATGGGTTTATGTTTATGATAATCCAGACTCAACATATTCAATCGCTGAAGTGCAAAGAGCCCTGGCACAAGAAACAAAAAATAAAAAATGGGAAGCGAAGGCGTATAATGCCATGGGCGCTGCATTGCAAATCCGATCAGCCTATCCTAAGGCTGTTGAGCATTATCAAAAAGGAATGAAAATTTTCGAGCAGTTAGGTGATAAATCAAACATGGCGGGGGCACTAGGAAATATTGGTAGCATTTACATCGAGTTACAAAAATTTGATGTGGCACTCGAATATCAATTAAAGTGTTTGAAACTAGTGCAGGAAATGGGAAATCTCGATGGAGTAGCCAGTAGTTTGAATAATACCTGTGTTATTTATACAAACATGAAAGAGTTTGATAAAGCTTTGCTTTATGGCGAGCAGGCAGTACAGATGTATCAGCATTTAGGTGATTCGCATGGACTAGCTTCAGGATATTTGAATCTCGGAAACATTTACACGGATATGGGTAAAAATGCTGAGGCGATAGAGAAATTAAATCAAGCTTTGAAAATAGCAATTACTAATTCAATTACTACTCTTATCACGAAATGTAAATTGGATTTGGCAAGCGTATATACCAAAGAGAAGGATTGGTTGAAGGTAATTGTTCTTGCTACTCAGGCAGAGCGTGAAGCAAAAGAACAAGAGGATTTAGACTCGCATTTAGCAGCAGCAAAGTATTTGGCAAATGCGTATAATAAAAAGGAAAATCACAAAGAAGCGTATAAATACGGATCACTTACCATGGAATTGACCGATTCGCTTAACAAGATGAAGAACATTTCGGAAATTGCAAGAATGGAAGCTCAGTTTTTTTATGAAAAGAAAGCGGAGGCAGATAGTCTGAAAAATGCCGAAGAGCAAAAAATGAAGGATACTTTGATTTATGCTAAGGAAGCGCAAATTGAAAAAGACAGAATACAAAAAATAGCTTTATACGGTGGGATTTTACTAATGCTCGTTTCGGGCGGTGTGATGTATAACCGTTTTCGATTTATCCGAAAGCAAAAAAACATTATTGAAGCAAAGAATAAAGAGACAGAGGAGCAAAAAATTATTATTGAAGAAAAGCAAAAGGAAATTCTCGCTTCTATTTCTTATGCGAAACGTCTTCAAGAGGCAATTTTGCCACCTCGACATGAAATAGCGCAGCACTTACCTGATTCTTTTATCCTATATAAACCAAAAGATATTGTGGCCGGTGATTTTTATTGGATGGAATCTCGCAATGAAAAAGTAATGATTGCTGCCGCAGATTGCACAGGACACGGTGTTCCCGGCGCAATGGTGAGTGTGGTGTGTTCGAATGCATTGAATCGCGCGGTAAATGAATTTAATATTTCAGAACCGGGCAAAGTGTTGGATAAAACACGCGAATTGGTTGTAGAAACATTTGAGAGAAGCGAAACAGATGTAAAGGATGGAATGGATATTAGTTTGTGTTTATTCGACTTAAAAAATAGAACATTACAATGGGCCGGCGCCAATAATCCATTATGGATTGTACGTAAGGGAGAGATTCTTCAATTTAAACCCGATAAGCAAGCCATAGGGAAAGTAGACAATCCAACTTCTTACATAACACACGATGTTACGTTGGTGAAAGATGATTGCGTGTATATTTTCACAGATGGTTATGCGGATCAGTTTGGCGGACCGAACGGAAAGAAGTTTAAATATCATCAACTGGTGGAGTTAATGAAAAGCATTTCATCACTGTCAATTAAGCAACAACAATTAAAGTTGGAAGAGGAATTTAATAATTGGAAAGGCGCACTGGAGCAAGTGGATGATATTTGCGTAATTGGAATCAGAATATAAAGGGAAACACAATTTTTCTTTCTTTTGGATAATCTTCAAAGTTTCTCTTGTACCAGTCATGATGATTTTTCGCACGCGGTACAAGATTGGCGTAGGTCCAAACCGCGAATGTTAGCGCAGGAATATTCCACGCCATTATTGCAAACCCTGCCCATTCAATAATTTCCCCCAACAAATTAGGTGAAGAAACATAGTTAAATAAAAACCCATAGGGGATTTTATAGCCTGTTTCTCCGGGCTTTCTTAAATCAATCAGAATCGAATCTGATTTAAGATTTATAGTAGCGCCAATTGCGAACAATAATAATCCGGCAATGAAATGAAACGAGCTTAACCAGTTTTTGTCGTACATGCCCTCTGAATATTCCGCCAGGAAAAAACCATTAAGTCCGGCATTCATTACATTAAATAAAATCGCATTTAATACAATCAATAGTGGCATTTTTTTTGGCGTTGATTTAATACGCATAGGATAGATAAGGGTGCGATTTATATAATGTAATATCCAAAATGTAAATAAAATCCAACTGTAATTTTGAAAAGAGTTTGACCCGGTAAATAAGAAGTAAAGCATAATGCCAAGAGAAGGCATTTCCATAATCACCCAACCAATTTTATTATTAATACTTATGCCCCATTTTGTAGTTGTATGTCGGCCAAAGGGTGCGGTAACGAAAAACATGGTGACGTGTACAATAGCAGCAATTGCCATCCATACTATGCAAATTGAAATAAGAACTGACAACGACATAAATTATTTTTTCAGCGGTTTTAATAAATACTCTAATCCGTTTAATTTTATTTCATAAATGGTTTGTAATTGCATGCCTAGTTTTCCTTTCGGAAATCCTTCTCTGGCAAACCACTCTAAATAGCTTACCGGCAAATCGCATAATAGCTTTCCTTTATACTTTCCAAAAGGCATTTCGCTATTCACTAAACTTAATAGTATTTCCGGATTTGGCCCCTGATTCATTTTAGATTTTAGGAAATAAGAAATAAATATAAGGTTTATCGTTTAAAACTGCTTGTTAAGGGTAATATGAATTGATTTAGTATATTATATTTCAAATTGGTCGAATTGCCCTTGAAGTACTTATTGTATTAATTAAATTTGATAAAAGCATGTTGATGCAAGAAGACGAAATAGGAAAGTACCTCGAGGGCCTAAAGTATGTGGCCAATGACAGTTATTTCCGCAGTCTGGCTGAAACTATTCCACATATTTTAATTGTTATTGATCCGGATACGCATCGTATTCAATATATTAATAAGTTGGAAGAGGGATTCACACTTGAAACAGTAATCGGACGGGAAGTTTTTGAATTTGTTTGGCCAGAGTACATCGATTTGTATAAACAAATGTTTAATGCGGCCAAGGCAACGCGTATAACCCAGGTTTTTGAATCGGTTGGACAATCAGCACAAGGGAAAGCGTGGTACAAAACATATATTTCCATTTTACCGGGCCCTAACAACAGCATTGCAAGCTTAATGTTGCTGGCTGAAAATATTACTTCCAGTAAACTTAAGGAGATTGAGATTTTTGAGAAGGGAGAAAAATTAACGGCAATCATCAATAATACGAATGATATTATCTGCTCTCTGGATTTGAATTATAACATTACAGAGTTTAATACTATTTTTTCGCAATTAATTAATCGGGGATACAAAATGAACCCGGAAGTTGGTATGAGCATTTTTTCGTTTGTTGATCCCTCTATGCACAGTCATCTAAAAGCTATTTACAAGCGCATTGAAAAGGGGGAATCGCATTACGAAGTTCAAAGTTTTAATACCTCAATTGGTCTTGTTTATAATGAAACAAATTACCATCCTATTTTTGATGCCAATAGAAATGTAATTGGAATAAGTGTGTTTTCCAAGGATATTACAAGTCGAGTAAAACAGGAAACTGAAATTAAAAGGGCATTGAAGGAAAAAGAAATTCTATTGGCAGAAATTCATCATCGCATTAAAAATAACTTGGCGATGGTATCAAGTTTACTGCAATTGCAGGAGATGAATATCAGTAATCCTGAAGCGCGCGAAGCTTTAAGTTATAGTCGTAAACGCATTAAATCTACGGCTTTAATACATGAATTACTTTATAAGAATGAATCCTTTCAGGCTATTAGTTTGATGGATTATATTAAGGAGTTATTTAAGCATGTGAGTGTAAATGATAATATTCGATTGGAACTCAACGGAGCCGATGTGAAAATGGATATTGTGCGCGCGATGCCATTAGGTTTAATGCTCAATGAAATTATGATGAATTCTTTCAAGCATTCTTTCAAAAATGCGGATGAAGGTAAAACCACTATATTTTCAAAGGTTAGCGATCAGTTTTTGGATTTAGAATATTGCGATTGCAGAGGTGAATTTCCAAATAACATAGATTTTAAAAACTCTAATACAACCGGACTTACTTTAATTCATACTTTTGCCGAACAGTTAAACGGTTCTATTGAATTAGTGAGTTTAACTCCGCCAAAATATAAAATCAGTATTCCACTCAATGGATAAAATTAAAAGGATACTTTTGGCTGAAGATGAATTGCTAATTGCAAAGGTATTAAGAATGCAATTGGAAAAGCGCGGTTTTGAAGTTAATAGCGTGACAAGTGCTCATGACGCCGAATCATTGGCTAATACGTGGCATCCTGATTTAATCATTTTGGATGTGCATTTAAAAAATCATACCAGTGGAATAGAGGCAGGATTTAATATCCGAAAGTCGGGTGTTGATTGCCCGATTATTTTCACAACAGGAAATTCCTATGAAAGCACTTTGAAGGAAATTGAAAGCATAAAGAATGTTGAATTACTCAGTAAACCTGTCGAGTTTGAATACCTAATGACTTTTATTCATAAATAACTGAATGAATAGTTCACTTTTTTGCTCAACTGTCTAATAAAATTTAATATAAATAAAAATTTCAAAAATAAAATTTTGAGGGACTGCTTAACTATTCTATACCTTTGTAATTATTATGGATAGTGTAGAGAAGAGTCCGGCCGAAATAGCAGCGGCATTTATTAATCGAACAAATAAATGCGTTTTTTTAACAGGAAAAGCCGGAACAGGTAAGACAACTTTTTTAAAACACATTGTAACTAGCACGCATAAAAAGTGTGTGGTCGCAGCACCTACAGGTATTGCTGCCATAAATGCCGGAGGCGTTACCTTGCACTCCCTTTTTCAACTTCCCTTTGGGGCATTTGTTCCCGGACCTTTACCCTCTGTCGGACTTTCGCATTACACCAAGGTAAATGATAAAAATTCTTTGTTAAAGGAACTGCAATTGAATTCAGTGAAGCGCAACCTTCTTCGCGAAATCGAATTATTAATTATTGATGAAGTGAGTATGCTGCGTTCCGATTTATTGGATGCAATTGATGTTATCCTTCGTAGCGTGCGCAGAAATTATAATAGTCCTTTCGCCGGATTACAAATTCTGTTTATCGGCGATTTATTGCAACTTCCTCCCGTAGTTAAAGAAGAAGAATGGCAATTACTCCAAAAATATTATAATAGTCCTTATTTTTTTGACGCGCTTGTTTTGCGTCAGCATAAGCCAATTTACGTAGAGCTGAATAAGATTTACAGGCAAAGCGACGAAACATTTATTCAATTATTAAATCATCTTAGAAGTAATCAATTAACCTCTCAGGATATTGATTTGCTGAATTCTTATTATAAGGAAGGATTTAAACCTAAACCGGAGGAGAATTACATTACTTTAACAACACATAATGTAAAAGCAGATAGAATTAATAAAGGGTATTTAAATGAATTAAAATCTTCATCCTATTTTTATAAAGCGATTATTGAGGGTGACTTCAACGAAAATTCTTTTCCGGTTGAATTGAACATGGAATTAAAGGTGGGTGCACAAGTCATGTTTGTGAAAAATGACCCGAGTGGTGCGCAGCGTTTTTTTAACGGTAAGATTGGTGTGATTGATAAGTTAACTGAGAAAGAAATTTGGGTAACATGTAATGATTCCCCAAAGCCGATTTCTGTAGAACGTTACGAATGGAAGAATATAAAGTATTCTCTTGATAAAGCAACCGGAGAAATTAGCGAAAAGGAAGAAGGAAAATTCCTGCAATACCCTTTAAAATTAGCTTGGGCCATTACGGTGCATAAAAGTCAAGGACTAACATTTGACAAGGCGATTATAGACATCGATAAAGTATTTGCGCCGGGACAAGCATACGTGGCTTTGTCGCGGTTGAGGAGTTTAAATGGCTTGGTATTAAACGAGCGTGTAAATTATAAGGGAATCGAAACGGATGCGCATGTAAAGTCTTTTTCAGAGTCAAAACAAAAGCAAGAAGAATTGGTGCAGCAGATTGATAACTCGCAAGCCGATTACCTGAAGGATGTTTTATTAAAGGCTTACGATTTCTATAATTTGAATAATGTTTTTCAAGAACACGTTTTATCATATAGTCTAGATAAAAAGAAATCTGCTAAATCAACGCAAAAAAATTGGGCCTCAGAATTAAAAGTAAAGGCCGAAAGTTTGTTTAACAATGGCAATAAATTTTTGATTCAGATAAATTCTATTTTTAATAACCCCGGGCCTGATTATAAATTATTAAACGAAAGAATAATTGCTGCAAACAATTATTTCCAACCCATATTATCGGAGTTGCAGGAACAAATCCTAGGGAAAATAAAGGAGCTTAATAAAGAAAAAAGAATAAAAATATATTTGGAAGAGTTATTGGATTTGGAATCTTCTTGCTTTTTTAAAAGCAGTGAACTACACAAAGCTTTGTTGTTTGCGACTCATCTTCCAGCAGGGAAGGAAGTAAATAAGGACGAAATCAAATCCTTGCTAAAGATAGATGAAAGAGAAACAAGAATCGCAGCCTGCCTTAAGCGTGATGAGGAGTATGAAGCAGCTAGGGAAGAGCGACTACAGGAACGTAGAGCACGCCGGAAAAAGAAAAAGGAGAAATTGCATGATGATGATGAAACGACGGCGGAAATTTCAGTTTCAACCCAAGAACAAAGTTTTTTATTATTTATCGACGGACATGATATAGAAAGTATCGCAAAAATGCGAGGAATGGCAGTTAGTACAATTGAAGGGCATTTGGTTCCTTATGTTGCAAAAGGTACTTTAAGTGCATCGCAATTTGTGAGTGATGAAAAAACTCAGCACATTTTAGAAGTAGCAAAGAAACTAAACACCTATAAGTTGGGAGAGATAAAAAATGCGCTTGGGGATGAATACACTTATACCGAAATTAAGTTTGCTCTGGCTGCGGGTTTTGCGGAGTCTTAGGTGGCTTTGCTTTTCGATTTTCTTTGCGCGCGTTTTCTTTGCCTGATTTCCTTTTTTACTTTATGTCCGCGTGTACCTCTCAAGCGTTGTATTTTCGATTGTCTTTTTTCAATAGAAACAAAATCGGGAACAAATGCCTCTTGCGCATTTACTGTAGTAAATTGGTGAGGAATAGTATTGACGCTATCTAGTATCGCAGGCAACATATCGCAGGTAAGGCCATATCTTTTCGGGAAAGCTTTCATGAAGCTGGTGTGTGCTGTTTGTGAAGCGAATCCTATTTTTTTAAAGCCCAATTCCTGCGCCATTAAACAGCTATAGTACAAGTTTTCTGTGGTGTGTTCGGCTTTGGTTTCGGTAAATAATATAGTTTCTGGGAGGCCGAGTTGTTGGGCATATAGTTTTAAAACAACAGCTTCTTTATAAGGCGTATAAACTGCAGCACCGGAAAAAATAATGTTTTTAGTATAGCCATTTTTATATAAATAAGCTGCCCAGCGTATACGTTCACTTAGTACAATGTTTATTTTTCCAGAGTCACTGGGATAGCCCGGAACAATAATAACATCATACGGTTTTTGAATGCGAGCTTTGGCCATACATTCGGAAGGTTCAGAATAAAACTTTTTATAATAGAATTTGCATCCGTTTATGAAAGGGGCGGTCAATAAAATAAGAATCAATTTTTTAAGTAGAGTATGAGTACGAGAATCCATTTATTAATCAGAATAACGAATATAAATAAAAAGCCCCTCTTGAGGGAGGGGCTTTTCTATTACTGAAGTAGCATTTCTGCTGTTGTGATCCCGCTGGGATTCGAACCCAGGACCCTTACATTAAAAGTGTAATGCTCTACCGGCTGAGCTACGGAATCGAGAAATCATTACTCTTTATAAGTGCCTGCCTACCGAGGTAGACAATTTCGTGTGCGGAACAAATTATAAAGAACTTCTGTAACAGGGCTGCAAATATAAAAGGTTAAACCCTAGCCACAAAATTTTTTTTAAGAAAAATTTACGCACAGTTTTTCCTATTATTAACGCTTTTCGATAAATTTAAACGATTATGAGCTTATGCCCTGATATCAAGCTTCTCAGAGGCTTTTGTAACCTTAATTTCGGGCAATCCGTAACTGAGGCTACTGAGCTTTTCGGTCCGGCCGAGGAAGCCGAAACCCTTGATGATGACCTTCTCGGGGCCTCCTCTTACGTTATGCATTACTGGGATCATGGCTTTTCTTTATTCTTCGATAATCATAAAAATAAAACCTTTA
>CAYQDP010000077.1:0-9503 GCA_964416235.1 uncultured Flavobacteriaceae bacterium
TCTTTTTCTCCACCAGCTGGTATTTAAATTAGTTAAATCAGTATTTACTAAATAACTGTTGTAAATGAAATGATCCATAAAGCTTATTTGGCTTAAACGAGCCATGGTGTTATTATAATAAGCGCTCGGATTATTAAACACAGGGAATGTTTTTACATAATTGAATAAACCATCACTGTTGGCTGATGGGCCAGTCATTGGTGTTGTTACCCAAGCTGTATCGGAACCATTGAAGATAGAACCAACAACATGCTGACGTAAGATATCACTCGAATCTTTTTTAACACCAAAATAATACTCTAAATATTCCTGATTTGGAATTTCACGGAACTCATAGATACCCCAATAGCAACCGTTCACAAAGGTGCGGATTGGTTTATAGTGCATACCATCGAGATTCAACTTATATTTCATAGCGTATGTTTGCGCAAAGGCATCACGCATATGTGTTCCTTTAGGAGGAGGATTAGTTGAAAGCGTTGGGGTTGTCATTGAGAAGTTGTCCTTAGTAGCAGCACTAACTTCAAAACTTGTAAATACAGTACGCGTACTTACCCCGAATGTAGCATCGTTATAAACATTTCCTTTTAGTGAACAACCATATCCGGTGCGGTCATCAAATCCAACATCAAATCCGCGTTGTTGATTTAACCAGGCATCATTTGGAGGTTTAACCGCTCCACCTGCACCTTCTGAATAAAATTTATTCTTATCAAAATATTCAACATGAATAGAAGCTGCTGGTGAAGCTGCTAACGAAGTAAAAAAGGAAGTATCAACAACAACAGAAAGTAATCCGAAACCCGGAGAACCTGCTAAATCTGCTCCGTCAAAATAAGTATTCGTTTCAGCAAAACTTGGTAAGTAACTCAATGAATAGGTTCCTTTAGGAATTGTAATTGCAGTAATTACATTCGTTAATCCTGATGCAGGAACGATATCAATCCCATTTACATACGTATAAGTAGTTGCAACTGTTGGATTACCCAAACATCCTGTCAAAGTTGTACAAGGAATGGATCCTCCCAATTGCCCGCAAAAGCCTTGCGTATAATTAATTTGAAAATTGGCTGTATCTGGTATAAACATATCGTATTGACCTGAAGCCGGTGGACTGAATCCCGGATTAGTAGAAAAAGTAGGAACAGGCGCATAGGCAATATAAACTTGACCAGCGACGTAGTTTGTGTTAGTAGCGGTTGCAGAAAATGAAGTAGCCGCAGCACTACCACCGTTAATTAATTTCCATCCTTGGTTGGTTACAGAAACGAAATCAGGATAGCGCCCCCAGTTATCTCCAATTTTAGTACGACGAACATAAAATGAATCGACTATTACACCCGGAGAACGCGTTAATAATACCCATTGATTTTTACATTGTTCGATATCGAAATTTGTATGTACGTATCCGAGTGGGTCAGTAGTATTTCTTCCTGAACAGAAAAATACCTGAAAGCTAAACGATGGAATAGTAATGGTTGCAGGAATTTTCCACTTATAAAGATTGGTAATGTCGTTAGTTAAATAGTAACCCGACATATTTACAGGTAATCCCGGCGTAGCATTATATAATTCAACATAATCGGAAGGTAAACCATACCCGTCGGTAATACCACCAGCGTTTGTATAACTAATCTCATTAATAACAACTTGTGATTTGGCTACATTTAAAAGCACGGCCAAAAAAGATAAAAGAAGTATTCTTTTCATCATAAAAAATGAATTTTGCATCTAAACCTCAAATTTAGTTAATATTACTTAAATAAACAACTATTTATTTATTTGAAAATCAACACCTTGTAAACGTATTTTTAGGCTTGGAAATTAATACGGTTTTTAGCACATTGATTCCTTAATTTACCAATACGTGTTAAATGTTGAGAAAGTTGGCTTCTTGTTGAATTAAATACTGCTTAAAAAGTTAACAAAATAATAACTTTGCACTTTCTTTTCCATGAGCGATATTATTAAACACGAGTGTGGTGTAGCATTAGTTAGATTGCTAAAACCAATTTCCTATTACAAAACCAAATATGGCTCGGCACGTTATGGCTTGCATAAGATGTACCAGCTCATGGAAAAAATGATTAACCGTGGACAGGATGGTGCGGGTATTGCAACTATTA
The DNA here is from genome assembly GCA_964416235.1 of uncultured Flavobacteriaceae bacterium. GTDB lineage: Bacteria > Bacteroidota > Bacteroidia > B-17B0 > Aurantibacillaceae > JAHEYG01. The sequence goes on from CAYQDP010000077.1 coordinate 2,127, forward strand.
AACTCGATGCTGCACCGGGTACAAATTATCTCGATCGTTTACGCTCTATTGCTCCAAAGGCTCCACAAGATATTTTTTCGCAAGTAAATGATTTGTTTGTTCAGGCACAACGCAAAAATCCGGAGCAATATAAAAGTGCCGATTGGCAAAAAGAAAATATTCCGTTTTGCGGCGAATTAGTTTTAGGACATCTTCGCTATGGAACGTTCGGTAAAAACAGCATTCATTCCTGTCATCCTTTTCGTCGTGAAAATAATTGGATGGCACGTAACTTAGTTGTTGCAGGAAATTTCAATTTAACGAATGTTGATGAATTACTGGAACATTTGGTTGAATTAGGACAACATCCAACCGAGAAAGCAGATACAATTACAGTAATGGAAAAAATCGGTCACTTTTTGGATAAAGAAAATGATCGTTTGTTTCGTCAGTTTAAGGAAGAAGGCTTAACCAATGAAGTTATCTCCAAAAAAATTCAGGAGAATATTGATATCACTTCCATTTTAAAGGAAAGTAGTAAGCGTTGGGATGGTGGTTATGTAATGGCCGGAATGATTGGACACGGTGATGCTTTTGTATTGCGTGATCCCAACGGAATTCGTCCGGCTTATTATTACATGGATGATGAAGTTTTGGTTGTTGCAAGCGAGCGCCCTGTTATTCAAACTGTTTTTAATGCAGATTATGATTCGGTAAAGGAATTAAAACCCGGACATGCGGCTATCATTAAGAAAAACGGTGAATTTTCGGAGCAAGAAATTATCGAACCTCTTGAGAAAAAAGCCTGTTCATTTGAGCGAATTTATTTTTCTCGCGGTAATGATGCCAATATTTATAAAGAGAGGCAAGCTCTCGGCCGTTATCTTGTTCCGGCTGTTCTGAAATCTATTAATTATGATCTCGAAAATTCTGTTTTCAGTTACATTCCCAATACAGCTGAGGTTGCATTTGGTGGATTAATTGAAGGTTTGGATGATTACTTAAATAAATTTAAGGCCACCGAAATTCTTAAAACGGGAACTGTAGCCGAGCCACAATTAAGCAAGTTATTATCGATTCAACCGCGTGTGCATAAAATTGTTTACAAAGATGCCAAGCAACGTACTTTTATTACGGATGATGAGAGTCGCGATTTGTTGGTGAATTTGGGGTATGATATTACCTATGGTATCGTAAACAAAGGAATAGATAATTTAGTTGTATTAGATGATAGTATTGTTCGAGGGACAACTTTAAAGCAGAGTATTTTAAGAATATTAGACAGATTAGGCGCAAAGAAAATAGTTGTAGTTTCTTCTGCTCCTCAAATTCGTTATCCGGATTGTTATGGAATAGATATGGCAGTTTTGGGTAAGTTCATTGCATTCGAAGCTACCATTGCGCTTTTAAAGGAAACCGGTAGAGAAAGTGTTTTGAAATCTGTTTACGAAAAAGCATTAGCGGAAGTACAAAAGCCGAAAGAAGAACAAGTGAATGTGGTAAAAGAAATTTACAGTACGTTTACATCCGAAGAAATATCACAAAAAATATCCGAGCTTCTTCGTCCGGCTGATTTGAAATCAGATTTAGAAATTATCTATCAAAATATTGAAGGCTTGCATTTGTCATGTCCTAATAATTTAGGCGATTGGTATTTCACCGGTAATTATCCAACACCTGGCGGAAATAAAGTTGCTAATCGTTCTTTCATCAATTACATGGAAGGAAAAAATGTAAGAGCGTATTAAAAAGTAAGCTTGTACTGCGGAATAATAAAGAACTTCAACTGATAATCAGTTTTTATACTCTTACTGTTTAAATCGTAAATTTCCTGAAATACATTATCATGGCGTGTTACATTTTGTACGTCAACACTTACTTCATGCGTAAAACGTTTGGTGTTTAGTCGGTAACTGGGTTTTACATCCAATCTGAAATAAGGCGAATATTGCTTTACATAAGCTTGAGTCCCATCTCGTACTTCGTCGCCATAAGCAATCGATGCTGCTAAATTAACAGGTACATATCTTTTTCCTCCGGCGTAAGTGGCTTTTACATCTAGTGCTAAAATGTGTTTCTCTTTAATTTTAAATTCTTTTCCTCCTAACACATTTAATACATAGTTTCCGTTAAATGCGGTATTGCGATAAACCTTATCACTCGCCACATATTTACTTTCAAAGAGAGAAGCCGTAATTAAAAAATAATATCCTTTGCTGTAAAATTTCTCGAGCGTTAGTTCAATTCCATAATTTTCTCCGGTTCCATCGCTTACCAGGCTATCTACATTCGGACTATTAAAATCGGCCCCTAAATTTATAGCAGAGAAGTAATCTTTTCTACTTCGAACCGGGATTTTATAAAGGTATTGATAGTACAATTCTGTTTTAATTCTTACGCTGTTAAACAAGTTAATATCATAAGCTAAAACGCCATGAAGCGCTTTTGTGAAGTCTAAATTTTTATTGGTTTCAACATTTCCGGTAGGAGTTTTTGCCGTAGCGAAATACAAATACAAGGGCTGCACCTGACTGTGCATTCCTGCTCCAAAACTTAAGGTTTGTTTTTTATTTATCTCGTATTTCAAGCCTAGTCTTCCTTCAGGAGCTTGTGATGAATTTAAAAAAAGATATTGATATGTTACTCCGGTTATCAAACTTAATTTTTCGGTAAACTTATGTTGCCATTGTAAAAACACACGTGCAAGGGAAGTATTTCCTTTATAATTTCTCAGAGTAATAAATCCTAAAGAATCAAAATTATTGATGCTGTCAATGAATGTTGTATTAAAGAAATCATAATAGAATCCTGTATTAATAAAATTCCTCGCGTTAAATTTTTTGTTGTATGTAAAGTTGCTGGAGTATTTAATATTAAGCGAATTGTTACGGTATTCTGGATTTATTTTCCAAGGTGTAAAAGCTGTATCAACTCTGTCGGCTATAATTAAATTTTCTTGCGCACTGGCACCAATGTTGAATTTAGTGTAAGAGGAGGAGTTAATTAAGTAGGTATGTGAAATTCCTCCCGCCCCAACGTTTGATTTAAAATAAGTATCACGTCCGCTGTAGCCGTATAAATTATTTTTTTTGGATTGCTGACTCGACAAAAGTTCAACATAACTGAGTCCGCCAATGCCCCAAACCGCAAATTTCCCTGCTTTCTCAGTAGGTAAATCTACTTTAAAAGTTAAGTCTTGATATTGCGGTACGGCATCACCTGTTCCGAAATCTAAACCAATATATTTAAATGCAGCGAGAGTAGAGTAGCGGTAATTCACTAAATACGAACCTTTCTTTTTCGAGAACGGACCCTCTGCGCCTAATTCAAAACCGTTAAATCCTATTTGTGCGAGGTATTCATATTTTTCATTATTACCTGTACGCATCTTTAAATCAAACACGCCCGCAGTTGCATTTCCATAATCCGAGGGAAATGCACCGCTCATAAAATCAGAATTGTCGAGCGTGTTATTGTTCAGAATACTAATCGGTCCACCTGTTGAGCCTAAAGAGCCAAAGTGATTTGGATTTGGAATATCTAATCCATTTAAACGCCACAAAATTCCCAATGGTGAATTTCCTCTAATGATTATATCGTTACGGCTATCATTCGCTCCGCTTACTCCCGCAAAATTCGCGGCCATTCGCGCAGGGTCATTACGACTCCCTGCATAACGTGAAGCATCTTCAGCCGAAAATACACGAGAGCTAACTGTCGACATTTTATTGTTAGTTTTTGTTTTGTCTTGTTCTGCAACCACTACCACTTCCCCCGTCTGAAACGCATTTTCTTCGAGCTCTACTGTTAAAACAATTTCCTTACTACTAGTTAGGATAACAGTTTGTGTTTTTTCTTTGTAACTAATAAGTGTTGTTTTTACACTCCATCTTCCAATAGGTACACTATCAATTCTGAATTTTCCGTCTTCATCAGAACTGGCTACTTTTAAAGGCGATGTGTTAAGTATAGTAATTACAGCGCCCGGAATAGGACTTTGTGTTTGTTTATCTAAAACAACACCACGCACTGTTTGTTTTAAGTTTTGTGCTTGTGCTGAAAATGTGATTAAGAAGAATAAAACAATAAGGCGTTTCACTATTCAGGCATTTGAGGGTTTAAAATGCAAGGTAAGGTATGCGGACAATACGTATCATCAATATCCATTGTAATTTGTTGACGTTTTTTTTGCGCGTCAACAATTATGTCAACTTTTTCCCATTGTTTTTGCAAGCATTCTTTATCAAAGTTTTTCATATCACTGCCATCCGGTGTGCGCTTGTGATATCTCCAAGGTTCGTACAATTTATAAGAGCCGGCTTTTAATCGAACCTTTAAATAACCTTTTGAGGTGGTTGTTGTGGAATCTACTTTCCCATTAGCAGAAACAATAATTAATTTTTTATTCGCATAGGGAATAGGCTTTTCATATTGCGCTGTCATTTCAGGTGTTGGTCGCGCACCACCGCAATACGTTTGCTTCTGTACTACATTAATACTCACTTTCACTTGAGCAAATGAGATAAAAGGAAGCAGTAATAAAATATATAATGTTTTCATATTATGGAGTTGTTGATGATACCGGTAATATTTTTCCGTTATAGTATTGATGACCTGTTAATGCAAATTCAACAATGTAATTGGCCATTTGTTGAGGTTGAAGCGGCGCTTTAAATCCCGGAAAAGCTTTACTTAACATTTCAGTTTGCACTGCACCAATGGCCAAACAATTAACGGTAATGTTTTTTTGTTTTAGTTCTTCCGCTAAGCATTCGGTTAATCCTGCAATTGCCGATTTAGAGGAAGAGTAAGCGCTTAATCCTGCAAACTTTGAACTGCCTTGAAATCCACCCATGCTTCCAATATTTACAATATGAGATTTGGATTTTTTTCCCATGCGTGGAAGGAGTTTTTGTATTAAAAGAAACGGTGCAAAAACATTAACCGAATAAACTTGTTGTATTTCTTCCGCTTTAATTTTTTCGAACGGTTTATTTACAAGACTTCCCGCATTATTAATCAAAACATCAACACGCTTTCCATTTTTATCAATAAGAGTAGCAATGGAATTTAGAACGGATGTTTTTGTTAAGTCGCCATAAATGGTTAATAGGTTCTTATTGTTCTTTTTTAATTTTTCCAACTCGCGTGAATTACGGGAAACGGCTAAAACCATATTTTCTTCATCAGAAAGAAATTGTTTAACAATTTCTAACCCTATTCCGCGTGAAGCGCCGGTAACAACAATAAACATATTCTGTAAATTTGTAGTAAATATACGTTTTAAAAAGGCAATGCGTTTTTATAAAGTCATAAGAATTTTTCTGGTTCTGCTTTTTTTAACAGGGTATCATAAAGTGTATTGCCAGTATGACTACGTTCAGGACACTACGCTGAATAAGAAGGAAGGAGATAAATTGCGATTTGTTGACCGTTTATTTTGGGGCGGAAATTTAGGTGCCTGGTTTGGCAATCCTACCTTTGTTGATATTTCGCCATTGGTTGGGGTTAGAATTACAAAAAAGTACTCGATGGGAGTTGGTGTTATTTATAATTATTACAGTTATAAATATGGAAACTATAAATACAGTACTAGTTTATGGGGCGGTCGAATATATGCCCGTTACTTTGTTTTAGAGAATGTTTTCGCGCAAGTAGGATGGGATAGAATTAATAGAGATGACCCATTTGCCATTAAGCCTAATACCAGAATATGGATAGATAATATTTTAGTGGGAGGAGGATTACGCTATCCCATAAGTGATAATTTTTATGCCATTGCCAGTGGCTTTTGGAATCTCAATCAGAATGAATATTCGCCGTATTCTAATCCAATTATTCAAATAGGGTTTGTGGGAGGGTTTTAGCTTTCCAATTTTTGGTCGGAAAAAACAACATTTTAATCTAAAGCTCAAAACTTTAGCTTGACTTTTAAGACTTGCTTTTGTATTATTACTTAAACTTTAAACCCTCACACATGAAAAAATTTTATGCTTTTTTCATTTTAAGCTTTTATAGCATCAGTTTTAACGCGCAACACTGGGTAGATATGATGGAGCAACCTGGCTCTAATTTTTACTCTATACAGGCAGCGTTTAATAATTATTTTACAACGCATGATCCTACAGAAAAGGGAAAGGGTTGGAAGCAATTTAAACGATGGGAGAATTTCATGGAACCTCGTGTTTATCCTTCAGGAGATTTAACATTACCCTCTCAAAACATGAAGAATTTTGAGACTTTTTTACAAAATAATTCAACTCAAAAATTGAGTAATCCTAATATGATTGCTTCTTCAACCTGGACCGCAGTTGGACCTTTTGGTCCATTAGCAGGTAGTGCAGGAGGTCAATTATTAAAAGCTGGTCGTTTGAATTTTATCACTATTCATCCTGCAGGCTCTAATACTTTATTTGTAGGTGCTCCTGCCGGAGGGTTATGGAAATCAACAGATGCCGGAGTTACGTGGACTACCAATACAGATTTCTTAACTGTAACTGGTTGTTCTGATTTAGCTATAGATCCTACTAATACAAACATCATGTATCTGGCAACAGGCGATGGTGACGCAGGAGATACTTATTCCAATGGGGTTTTAAAATCTACGGACGGAGGTAATACATGGGCTGCAACAGGCTTAGCCTGGACTGTAAATCAAGGTCGCCTTATTCGTCGCTTACTTATCAACCCAACAAACACACAAATTATTATGGCCGCCACTAATGTGGGTATTTGGAGAACTACAAATGGCGGTACAACATGGACGCAAGTATTTACAACAAGCACACATGATTTAGAATTTATGCCGGGCAATCCGAATACAGTTTATGCAGGTGGTGCAAGTTTTCGTAAATCAACAGACGGTGGCGCTACTTGGGTAGTTATCAATTCCGGAATTCCAACTACAGGAGTAGATAGAATGGCGGTTGCTGTTACACCTGCGAATCCAAATTATGTTTATGTATTAGCAGGAAATAGCACTAACAATGGTTTCCAAGGATTTTATCGTTCAACAAATAGCGCAACAAGTTTTTCAACGATGGCAACTTCTCCAAATTTATTAGGGTGGAGCAGTACAGGAAGTGATACCGGCGGTCAGTCGTGGTACGATTTATGTTGTGCGGCATCTCCACTTAATCAAGATGAAGTTGTAGTTGGTGGTGTGAATGTGTGGAGAACTACTAATGGTGGAAGCAACTGGACGATATATGGACATTGGACAGGAAGCGGCGCACCTTTTACACATGCTGATCATCACGATTTAGAATATGACGCTGCAGGAACTTTGTTCAATTGTAATGATGGAACGGTTTACAGAAGAACCGCAACAAACTGGCAAGAGATTTCGGGTTTGATGAATATTTCGCAAATCTATAAAATTGGAACTTCTGCTTTAAC
>CAYQDP010000078.1:0-9469 GCA_964416235.1 uncultured Flavobacteriaceae bacterium
ATGAAATTAGAAGGAAGATATTTGGATACCTTAGCGATAAAACGAGGATACGCTATTCATTTAGGCAAAAATAATTTTCAACCAAAAATTACGATTTCCAAAAAGCTAACGCAAAAATTTTGGAATCATGAGTATAAATTAGTTTTTAATATTAATGAGGTTTTTCAAAGTCCTAATTTGTACAATCTGAATTTTGAAAATAATTATACCATGAATGATACTGTTGCTAACAGAAAAATAATTAATAACATAAAGGATGCGTTTAGCCTGGAGTAAAATATTAAGTGTATTGTTTCTTGCTTTGGTTTGGGCTTGTAATAAAAAAGAGCCCTATGCAACAACGTCACAAGCTCCTCTTACGCCATACGCTATAGATGTTCCGGCGTATTTTCCAAAACTAAATATTCCCGACAATAATCCGGTAACGGTTGAAGGAATCGAATTGGGAAGGAGATTGTATTACGATACGATTTTATCCAATAACGGAAAGTCTTGTTCGTCATGCCATGTGCCAAATGAATCGTTCTCTGCTTCCGGGGTTAATTCATTGCCACACATCAATCTCGGATTCAATACTAATTTTTTATGGAACGGTAAAGTAAGCGGTAGTGTCGAAGACATCATGCTTTTTGAAGTGAAAGATTTTTTCAATACCGATATCAATAAAGTTAACAACTCAACACTTTATAGCGATTTATTTAAACGTGTATACGATGTCGATGAAATAACGCATTATGATTTAGCAAAGGCGCTTTCACAATTTATTCGTGTGATGGTATCGCAGAATTCGAAATTTGACAAATTTGTGAAACATCAAATTGATTTAACGGAGCCGGAATTGCGAGGGTTTAATATTTTTAATTCAGAAAAGGGTGATTGTTTTCATTGCCATTCGTTAGGACTTTTTTCCGATAATCGCTTTCATAACATTGGAATTGATTCGCTGTTCTCAGGAGTTAATTTAGGACGCTATAATATTACAGGATTACAATCCGATATCGGATTATTTAAATCCCCTACATTACGAAATATTGAGCTAACAGCACCGTATATGCACGATGGCAGATTTGCTACTCTTGAGGATGTGATTGAGCACTATAACAGTGGTGTAAAACATAGCGCTACACTTGATCCAATCATGACTAAGTCTAGTAAGCAGTTTGGTTTACAATTAACCGAACAAGACAAGCAAGATTTGATTGCTTTTCTCAAATCGCTGACAGACACTACATTTACTAAAAACCCGCTATTTGTCATTCAATAGTATGATTAAAATCATACAGTTTGTTTATTTTTATACCGTTATTTGCTTTAAAACATAACGATATGATCGACTTAAAAGAAACTAATAAAAAGGACCCTATTAAAAGAAATGTGGAGCATGGGTTAGACAACATGAAAGGTTGTACTCCTTTTGATCCTCCTTCTGTTTACGAAGAGGAGAAGAAGCCAAAGGTTGATTTTAAAACTATGCATGAAACATTACAGGAGTTAGTACGTGAACACGAAGTGGCGACTGCGGAAATTGATAAATTTGAAACTGCTTTAGCAGAGTTCAAAACAAATGGCTATAACGTCACATCGGAGATAAATTATGCATTTTCAGATTTTTTTAAATTTTACGATAACAAATTATTAGTTCACAATGAAAAGGAGGATAAGGTACTTTTCCCACTCTTAAATAAAAAACTTTTGGAGTCAGGCGAACACAGTACAGGCGACAACCCAAAAACAGCCATTGATGTGATGGAAGATGATCATGTTAAATTTATTCAGTTGGGCACATTGGCATTTAATTTATTAGGATTGGCAACACGAATTCAAGATGTTACTTCAAGAATGTTTGTGTATGATACTGCTTATGATACATGCCGTGAATTTACGGAGCTTCTAAGACTTCATATTTACCGCGAAGATTATACGTTGTTTCCTTTAGCTCAGAAATTAATCAGTGAAGATGAGTTTAATCAATTACTTAATCAACATAAGAAATTCAAATAAGCAAAGTATGCTGCGCGATCAGTTCGGAAGAATACATAATTATTTGCGCATTTCTTTAACAGAGCGATGTAATTTGAGGTGTTTTTATTGTATGCCTGCAAATGGCATTCAACTATCACCCAAAGAAAATATTATGCGCGCAGAGGAGATAGAGATCTTGGTCTCAAAATTTGTAAAGTTGGGAGTGAATAAAATAAGGTTTACTGGTGGTGAGCCTTTAGTAAGAAAAGATTTTGATAGTATTGCGACAAGCCTAAGTAAATTGAATTGTGAAATGGCTATTACTACAAATGGTATTCTTATTGATCAGCACATTGAGACTTTTAAGAACTGCGGCATCTTTAAGATTAATATCAGTATCGATTCATTAAAAAAGGATAAGTTTAATTCAATTACACGTCGTGATTATTTTAACCGTGTAATGGATAATATTGAGCTCTTATTCAGTAAAGGATTTAATCCGAAGCTAAATGTTGTTGTTATTAGGGGAGTGAACGATGATGAATTAATTGATTTTATTGGCTTAACAAAGGAATGGAATACAACAGTTCAATTTATAGAATACATGCCCTTTCAGGGAAATAAATGGGATTTTTCTAAAACAGTCAACGCAGAGGAAATTTTGCAGAATGTATCTAGAATATTCGGCGAAGGAAATGTGTTAAAGGTAGAGGATAAGAAAAATGACACATCACGAAAATACAAGATTAAAGGATTCACCGGAAATTTTGGTATGATTTCTACCGTAAGTAATCCATTTTGTGATTCATGTAATAGAATTAGATTAACTGCAAACGGAAGAATTAAAAACTGTTTGTTTTCTGGTTCGGAGACCGATTTACTTACTGCTTTACGAAATAACGAAAATGTTGAAGAGCTAATTAAGGAAACTGTATTTAATAAAAAAAGTCAAAGAGGTGGAATAAAGAATTTTGCGAGTGAAGAGGGAAGACTAATGTCGGAAAGTAATAGAAGTATGATTTTAATAGGAGGATAATAATAATTTTATGTTTTCATTAAGTTTATTTACTAAGTATTGCTCAAATGAGAGCAAAAAAGTATTTGAAAAAAACAGACAAACTTTGTTTTTTGAGGAGGGACAAAGAATCTTTAATGAAGGAGAGCAGGTAAAAGGGATTTATTTTATTGAGAGAGGAAGAATAAAAGTACTTTCTAAATCACATGATAATTCGGAAAAAATCATTCGCTTAGCTTCAAATGAAATGATAGTAGGCCATAGAGGACTTAATACAAAAGTTTATCCGATATCGGCCGAAACTTTAGCAGAGTCGGTTATTACATTTTTGCCAATTGAAGTTTTTTCTTCAATTCTTAAAAGTAACAATGAAATGGCCGTATACCTGATTAATTTTTTATCTGATGAACTTAGAGATTCGGAAACCAGAATGAAAAACTTATTAATTCTTGACCCTAAAACAAGAATTGCAATTATATTAATGAAATTAATTGATTGTTTCGGATACAAAAAGAATGAAGGAAATAAGTTATTAAGCTATACATTATCGCGTACGGATATAGCCAATATGGCCGGCACCACTTACGAAACAGTTATTAGAACATTAGCAGCACTTAAAAAAGAGCGGGTAATTGATTTAGTAGGTAAAGAGATTGCAATTGTGAATGCAAAAAAATTAAATCAAGTTGCAACAGGAGTTAAAGGCAAAAAGTAATTCAATTCTGCTAACGGGCAGTGATAATAACACATTAAGAAGAATCATTTTAATTAGTTATTTGTTTCTTGTAATTATTGCTTGCCTTGGGGCTCTGCTAAGAATTCTTCCTTTTAGCGGTTTTAATATATCTTATAATAATTTAATTCACGCGCATTCTCATGGAGCCTTTTTGGGCTGGTTGTTCTTAGCGAACTTTGCTATTACAGGACATCTCATTCAATATAAATTCAGCACTAAAGTAACAGTTTGGCTGGCCGCGGATGTTGTACTGTTATTATTCATGGTTCCACTTTTTGTGAAGTATGGCTATAATTATTTGACCATAATATTATCCACTCTTCATGTAATTCTTTCAACAATTCTGGCACTACAATTAATTAAGGCAATTGGATTTAGAAATTTAAGATCGTTTAACGGATATAAATCCTATTTGATTTTAGCTTGGACATGTTTGATTATTTCAGGAGCTTTCCCCCTTATTTTAGGTATTATCGTAAAATCTTTTGGTAACGCCAGTCCTGCCTATTATAACACGATATACACATATCTTCATTTTCAATATAATGGTTTTTTTGTAAGCAGTATTCTGGCTTTCATTCATTTTTATTTTGGCTCAAAGAATGATAAGGGATTAAAGGGAGCTTATTATCTTTTTGTTGTGTCGGTACCTCTTACCTTGGTTAATTCGTATTTATGGAGTGCGCCCGAATTTTGGTTCAATGCAATCAGCATGGTCGCCTGCGCAATACAATTGACAGCCTGTATATTTTTGCTCAATAAAGAGTTTTTAGTACAGAGTTTGGAAAATAAAATACCATTTAGCATGAATTGGGTTATTTATGGATTGATTTTAAAATCAATAATGCAATTGTCGGCGTCTTTTCCGCATATAGCAATTGCAACTTCCTTAAATCGATATTTAATATTGTTTTATTTGCATTTCGTATTGCTGGGTATCATTTCAATTCCTACTATAAAAATGACAGCTTCAATAGTAGATATCACAAATAAAATTTATTACAGAATAGCCATAAAAGCATTAACGCTTGTGTTTTTAATAACACAAGCGTTAATGGCATATAAAGCTGCCGAGATGGAAGGTTTATTTCGCTGTTCAAACTTAACCCTACCTTTTCTGGCAATAATTTCAATATTATTTCCGTTGATTCTCGTTACTGTTTTAATAGTTTCTTTAAGAGAAAAACCTAAAGTTTCTTAAACTTGGCCTGGAAAAATCTTAAGTAAGCGGGTTCATAAATCATTTCCAGTCCTTTTATTTTATCGCGTTTTGCATATACACTTTCTATAGATTCGGCAATAACATCCATATGGGCTTGTGTATACACACGGCGAGGAATAGTTAGTCGTACTAATTCTAATTCCGGGTAGTAATGATCACCGGTTTTGCTATTTCGTCCTGCCGAAACAATGCCTCTTTCCATGGTTCTAACGCCACTGTCCTCGTAAATTTCAGCTGCCAGTGCCTGAGCAGGAAATTGAATTTGCTTTAAATGAGGAAGAAATTTTTTCGCATCAATAAAAATCCCGTGACCACCAATCGGATTCACAATAGGTATCTTTAAATCATTCAGTTTTTTTCCTAAATAAAGTACTTGTCCGATTCGTGCTTTAATATGGTTATCATTAACAGACTCTCCAATACCAATGGCCATTGCTTCCATGTCTCTTCCAGCTAAGCCCCCATAAGTATGTAAGCCTTCGTACACAACAACTAAATTACTCGCTTCTTCATATTTGTTTTTATCATTTAAAGCCAAAAATCCGCCGATATTAACTAAAGCATCTTTTTTTGCGCTAAACGTTGCGCCGTCGGTATAACTGCAAATTTCTTTAACTATTGAAGCAATACTTTTACGTTTATAACCCTCTTCGCGTTGCTGAATGAAAAAAGCATTTTCTGCTACACGTGTCATATCTAGGATTATTTTGATACCGTGTTTGTTTGTATAATTCCGTAATGCCTTAAGATTGGCTAAAGAAATTGGTTGGCCGCCCGCCATGTTTACTGTTGTCGCTACACATATATATGGAATTTTTTTAGCACCAAATTTTTTCACAAGACGTTCTAGTTTCCCGATGTCCACATTTCCCTTAAAAGGAAATAAATCGGAACTGTCATGCGCTTCATCTATAATAACATCATAAAACACACCTCCGGCCAGCTCTTGATGTAATCTGGTTGTTGTGAAATACATATTACCCGGAATTACATCTCCTTTTTTTATCATGATTTGAGATAAAATATTTTCAGCGCCACGGCCCTGGTGTGTTGGAATAACATACTTATAACCATAGTATTTTTTTACAGCGGTTTCAAGGTTATAAAAGTTTTTGCTACCAGCATAGGCTTCATCACCAAGCATCATACCGGCCCATTGTTGGTCGCTCATGGCTGATGTACCGCTGTCGGTTAGTAAATCGATATATACATCTTCAGACTTTAAAAGGAACGTATTGTACCCTGCGTCTTGAAGTGCTTTTTTGCGTTGTGCGGGAGTAGTCATTTTTAATAACTCAACCATTTTTATTTTAAATGGTTCTGCCCAAGAGTGATGAATCATAAGATAAATTTTACCGTAAAGCACTAGATTTAAAGCAGGTAATAATATGATTTAAGTCATAATATTATAATTATTTGTATAATAATTTTGGTTTAAATATTTATTCTAATGGAAGTAGAAATGTTATTAAACAGTCAGAATTATATTGAGTATGATATGCTCGAGGTCTCACTCAATTATTGGTTTAATGATCAGGAAGACCGCCGATGTCCATTTCCAGATTATATAAAAAGTGATTTGCGAAAAGCAGCCATTACAAGTTTCTTAAATTGGACGAAAAAATTGTCGGATGATGCCAAGAAGGAAATTAACGATGAAATTTTAATTGAAAGATTTGAAGAGTGCTTGTTTGAAGAAGCCTATAAAATGGTTATGACGGAAGAAGAAAAAATTACGGTGAAATATCCTTTTATGTTACGTTGTGGAGATAAGGTTCATTATAAAGATAAGCCAGAGAGTATCGTGGTAAAGCGCGAACTAACAAATGAAGGCGACACGAAATACATGCAAGTAACATTTGAGGAAATAGAATCCGGACAAATGTGGAACTCTTCTTTTGAATTACCGGAATGATTAAGTTTAAAAAAAGTGCTCACTCAGAAACTATTGTAACAGAGGTAGTGTGCCCGAATGATACTAATCCGATGGGGATATTACAGGGTGGGCGATTAGTTCAGTGGATGGATATTGCTTCCGCGGTTTGCGCGCAAAATCATGCTGAGAAAATTTGTGTTACGGCATCTATCGACAGTGTAAAGTTTAAAATGCCCGCTAAAGTGGGCGATATCATTACTATTAAAGCTAAAGTTACCAGAGTGTTTAATACCTCCATGGAAATTCATGTTGTAGCCTGGGCAAAAAAAATAGTCAGCCAAAAAGCATATTTAATTAATGAAGCTTATTTTACTTTTGTTGCATTGGATGATAATGCCAAAGCTACTCATGTACCTCAAATAAAACCCTCTACTCTTCAAGATAAGAAATTATTTCTCTCAGCAAATACTAGACGAAAATCAAGATTAAAATTTTGACATCATTTCGATTTACTTATTCCTTTAAAGAAATAAGGTATAATTATTGCAAACCCAATCAACATAAACAAGCCCGCTGTTGCAAAAACATACAGGCTTGTTACTACCGACGGAATTACCGAAGCATAAGTTTTAATTCCTAAGTACGTCTGATCATAAGCACTGAAAACACCGGCGGCTATTAAACTTAACCAAAAAATCGCTAAGCTTATTTGAATGATGAGGAAGCCGGCATGAAATATTTTTTTTTGTTTCATCTGAATGTCATCAATCTTTAGTAGATAAGCGAAGGATCCGAGTAGAATCATGCTGTTTATACCTATGGTGGTTCCCATTGCGTGTGCAACAGTTATATGTGTTCCGTGAGTATATCTGTTAATGGCCGGGATACTCATGAAGAGTGCTAAAATCAAGTTAAGAAAAACCCAAAATTCGGATGCTATAAGAAACCTGTAACTAATGAGTTGTTTAAAGCGCAATGTTTCCGAAAGTGTTTTTTTGAATCCTTGAATAATATTAATAAGAAGTATCCATTCTGTCATGCTAATTGCATAAGCAACATGCCTCATCCAATTATTGGTTGGTAAATTGTAAATATGATGCCCCCAATTAAAGAGTAAATTAGTAAAACCTAAAAAATAGAACACAATTGATTTTTTATCAAATGCAATTTCTTTTTTACCACTAATTTGTACCATTAGATATAAGGATGTGCCGTAAATCATTTGATTCCATGCGCCCACCATACTGCCATTAGCTTTCCATTGTATTGTAACTTCTTGTAAAAACGACTCGCGAAACCAAGTAATTTGCCACAAATTTTGCTCTATAAATGTTATTAGAAAAAATAACATTCCGGTTCCCCACATTATAATGTATTGTGGCCGCTTGTTAGGTTCGTTTTTCCAAAACAAAAAATAGTAAGAACAAAATCCAATCCAGCATAATAGAAGTAGTAATGAAATCCATCCCGGGAACTCCCAATATTCTCTTCCGCCAAATTGTTTAAATGTGTAATGTATAAAAATCACCACAATGCTTATCTGCCAAAGTACTATTGAAACGTTTCGAATGCTTAACGCGTTTTTCGGAACTGTTTTGTCTTTTTGATTATGAAGAAAGATATTAAGTGAGGCTCCGCTTAGTATCCAAAACAAGGCAGCGCTTACATGCATCGGCCGCAGTTGTTGTAATGGCAAGTAGTCTTTAATATGTTCGTGAAAAATAAATGAGAATGCTGTAATTACCCCAAGCACTAATGAAAATAAAAGCAAAATAAATACGAAACGAGTATAATTTCTTTCCAGCTTATCCATACTAATCTATTATGTAAGTTCCGGTCCAATGTACATTCTTGAAGTCAACAGCCGAAGGACCGGATTTATCTACCCATTTTAAAAAAGCGATTACTTTTTCTATTTCATTGTCGCTTAAATTAAAATTTGGCATTCGTGAAGTACCGGATTTAATAACTGCTTTAATGTAGGCCACATCTACTTTAGAAGTGCTGTTTGTTAAATCAGGCCCCATGTAGCCCCCTAAGCCATATAATTGATGACAGGCCTGACAGTTTCTGTTCTGCCAAATCTCCCAACCTTGATTAATTTCCTTAGTTAAAGGAGCTGTAGTTTTATTATGACATAAAACGTTTATAAAAACAGTATAGACAACAAAACTTACAACTAATGATATCCACGTAATCTTAACCATGTTTTGCGAGCTTCTAAATTATGCGGATTATATATTTTAAAACATGATTCTAATCATTTATTGTTGCTTTGCATTATTTATTAAATCATGAATAACTGCTATTAGTTATTGAAGAATTAAATTATTGTTATGTTAATAGTAAGAATATATTTGACAATAGAGCACATTATGATGTACCCCATTCTTTGTCTACTCATAGCTGCATTCACCCAAGGGTCGACCCAATTCGTTTTTGTTTTCACAAGCCATCAGAGTGAGTGTGAAAGCGATGCTTAAATATTTTATACAACTATTCATGCAAATAATTTTCTTTTGTTAGCCAACCCGTCTGCGATTGTTTTTCAAGTAATTTTATTTTAGCGAAACCGGGTTTGCAACCTACAAACCAATAAGGAGCCTGCTCATTGCCATTGCCTAATTTTTTAATGTAATGTATCACTTTCGATTTTTT
>CAYQDP010000079.1:0-9462 GCA_964416235.1 uncultured Flavobacteriaceae bacterium
AAAATTGTCAAAATAGAAACATGAAATTATTTTTAAAACATTGATTAATAATGATTTATAAAATATATTTGGTTTATAATATAAACTACTTTATGTTTGTGAAGTCAAATTAAATACATCAAATAATGGAAAATAATTTAACTCCGGAACAAAGTCTTGCGCTTATTGATAACATGATTAATAAGGCCAAAAATAAATTGGCGGATGATGGCTTCCTTTTAATTTTTTGGGGATGGCTTGTGGCTGTGTCAGCTTTAATTCATTTTGTATGCATTAAGTTACAAATAGAGTGGGGTCAATATGTTTGGGTTACTTTCATGCCTTTAGGAGGAATATTTTCTGCTGTGTATGGAATTCGCCAGAGCAAAAAAGTAAAAGTTAAAACATATGTTGATTCCTACCTTAGTGCTTTATGGATTGCGTTCGGTATTGCATTATTCCTTACAATTATTTTTATTGGATTGCACGGCGTTAAATCAACCTACTTTTTCCTTATGTTGCTTTACGGTATAGCTACATTCGTTTCAGGCGGGATACTAGATTTTAAACCATTGAAAATTGGGAGTCTGTTTTCATTTGCCTGCGCCGTTGTTTCTGTATTTTGCAATGAAACCGATTTGTTATTAGTAATTGCTGTTGCAATTATCAGCAGTTACGTTATACCTGGTCATTTACTTCGATTAAAATTTAAATCAGAGAATGTTTAAAGATCTGGATCCCATATTGCATTCTCAATTACGATTGGCAATTGTTTCTTTGTTGGTTTCTGTGAAGGAAGCTGAATTCACCTATTTGAAAGAACAAACAAATTCTACTGCCGGAAATTTAAGCGTGCAAATTCAAAAGTTAAAGGAAGCGGGATACATTGAAGTGGAGAAAAAGTTTAAGGACAATTATCCGCAAACAAACTGCAGAATTACATCGGCAGGTATTCACGCTTTTGATGAATATGTAAAAAACATTAAGCAGTATTTAACTAAATCAAAATAAATAATGGAAACAGAAAAAGATAAGTTGCTTTGGAAAGAAGCAAAAAAGCGCGTAGGTTTTAAAAATCATTTAATCACCTACGTTTTAGTAAATATATTTTTTTGGGGAATGTGGTTCATTGGTGATAGGCATTCAACGAATAATGGATTGCCTTGGCCAATTTTTCCAACGCTTGGTTGGGGTTTTGGATTATTTTGGCATTTTGCCGGTACCTATCTTCGGGGAGATAAAGTAGGTGCGGTTGAACGCGAATACGAAAAACTTAAGAAGCGTGAGGAACAGAAAAACGCCTAAGCATCTTCTAAGTGACAATCTTTTAATCCGCCGCCTGAAAGCTCATCATTGTTTTCGCAACCTTGTTGTGTGGCTGCTTTTGTAAACGGACCGGCTTTCATTTTATCACCATAGGATTTTTCACCTGAATCGGTATGTGTGCAAACGCAAACGTATTCTTTTTGGCAAGAAGTAAAAGCCATTCCTGCTGCCAATAAAATGATGAGGCTCACTTTTTTCATAAAAATCTTTTTGCAAAAATAAGCGGCTTTAAAAAATAAGCGAATACCCGCCAGTGGGTATATTCAAAAAAAAGGCGGTACATGACCGCCTTTTTTATCGTTGCTGTTTTACTATTTAATCAGTGTGACATGTCCGGTGTGAACCGCACCTTTGCCTTTACTGCTAAATTCTATTCTCCAAATATATACTTCTTGTTTGGTAGGAGCGTTGCTATTAATCTTACTCTTCACATTTCCATCCCAACCTTTGTTTAAATCTTTAGTTGAAAACACTTCTTTACCCCAACGATCGAAGATAATCATTTGGTAATTGCTCACATTTGTGATGATTGGTTTAAACTCATCGTTTTGTCCGTCGCCATTTGGAGTAAACGCATTTGGAACATAGAACATAAAGTCTTCATACACATAAATCGCTTTTGATACAGTGTCCTTACAACCATTCGTATTCGTTACTACTAAATGTACTGCGTATACACCGGTATCCTGGAATGTTACTGAAGGATTTTGCTGTGCAAATGTTCCATAATTACCCGGATTAATTGCCCAGAACCAAGTATTGATATCGCCACCGAAAGATATGTCGGTGAAGTTTACCAATGGATTCAAAATATTGATTGGGTTCGGACTGTATTTATAATCAGCAACCGGCTTAGGGAATACCTGTACGTTAGTTGCCATTGTGTTTCTACAACCGTTATTATCTACAACCGTTACAGCAGGTGAGTATGGTCCGCTTTGGTAGAAACAAACATCATCGATATGACTGTTTGAAGAAGTAGTGCCGTTTCCTAAACTCCATTCGTATTTGGTAATATTGGAAGTTGATGTGGCAGTAAATCCTACATTACATAATGGAGCACATCCGCTGGTGTTTTTTGAAGTAATGTTTACATTAGGTAATGGATTAACAATCACATTCACACTTGCAGTGGCTGTACAGCCTTTGTCGGATGTAACAGTTAAAACATAAGTACCATTATGGTTTAAAGTTGATTCAGGAATTTTTGGATTTTTCTGATTAGAAACAAATCCATTTGGACCTGACCAGCTATAAGCATTCGCTAAATTTTCAGTTGTTGTAAATTTTAATTCATCACCAACACACACAGGTGAGCTTGCTGTTACACTGCAACTTGGTTTTTGATATACAACAACAGTTGTAGATGCCACACTTGTACATCCTTCTGTGCTGGTAACAGTTACAGTATATACACCTGCATTATTTGAAGTCGCATTGTTAATGGTGATGTTAGCTTGAGTAGAAGTAAATCCACCAGGACCACTCCATTGGTAGGTACCACCGCCATTGGCTGATAAATTAATTGTATTACCGTTACAAACCGGACCGCTATTAGTAATAGTAACAGTTGGAGTAGGGTTAACAACTAATTGTGTAGTCGCAGTACTTATACAACCACCTGCACTAGTCGCAGTAACCGTATAAATTCCGCTTACGCTTGCTGCTGCATTATTGAATGTTACTGTACTTTGGTTTGAAGAAAAACTTCCTGGGCCACTCCATGTATAAGTTCCTGAACCGCCAACCGTCATGCTGATATTATTGCCACTACAAATTGGTCCTGTGTTGCTAATATTTAATGGAGCACCCGGATTAATTACCACATTTGTAGTTGCCGTACCTACACAACCGTTAGCATCAGTACCCGTTACAGTATAAATACCTGATTGATTTACGGCAGGTGATGCAATACTTGGATTTTGTAATGCTGAGTTAAATCCACCCGGACCACTCCAGCTGTAATTAACCGCACCGTTGGAAGTTAAGTTAAGAGGTAATCCTGCACAAACAGGACCGCTGTTACCTGCTGAAATTACCGGCATTGGATAAACTGTTACAACTTGTGTGACTGTATTTGGTGCACAGGCTGCAGGATTAGAAGCTGTAAGTGAAACTGTGTATGTACCAGGTGCCGCATAAGAATGATTTACTGATGCCCCTGATCCTAAATTTCCATCTCCAAAATTCCAATTGTAACTAGTACCAGGTGATGTTACAGCATTAAAAGAAAAATTATTTCCATTCAAACATTGATTAGGTGGAGCAGGAAAGGATGCCATAACAGTTACATTATTGATGTAAATAGTAGTTGTTAGAGGCCAAACCGTGTTTGTATTTACACACAAACTTTTCTTCGCGCAAGCACCGCCGGGTACACTACAAGAATCAATAGCCCAAACTGAAAATGTTGTTGTTGTATTTACAATTGGAACGTTTAAGGTTGGTAAGCTTGTAATGGTTGGAGTAGAAGGGTTAGCAGGGTTAGAACGCCATTTATAGAATACAGTTGTTGTAGGTACACAAGAAGGTGCTAAAGTACCGCCGCATGTAGTTAAGCAATTTAAATTATTAATGTTTAATACAAATGGTGTTCCTACGCATGCAGGTGATCCCGGAGTTGTAGGAGGAGTATGTGTTAAATTAGGAGTACATGTTGGAGTTAAAAGTGTACCTGGAACTAAGAATGAATTAACCGGTGTCCAGGGACCGAAGCTTGGTCCGCCACCTGAAATAACTTCACGCGCACGGAAAAACATAGTTGAGCCCGGACAAAACTGATTGAACGGAATGAATACATTATTATAAGGCTCCAACACACAATTATCCATCCAACCCGGACCGCTGTAACCTGGTATATTAAGGAGTGATTGATAATATGGGTAGCTCGTATACGACGTGCCGTTTGCTACATTCCAGTTCATTAATGTACTGGTTAAGCAAGTTGGCATGGTGCCAACAAATGCAGGTGAACAAGAGACTTCTACTTGTAACCAATACGGGCCGCAACCACAAGTGCTTGGATCTGAATTTGCTTTTACTGTTACGCCTGTTGCGCCAACTGTAAAGCTGTAACCTACTAATGGCATGCCGTGACATGCTACTGTTTTGTTTGAATAAAAACCTAAAAAAAGGATGCTGAGGATTAAAATACTAATGCGTTTCATAAAATAATTTATCTGATATCTGACGCAATATTAATTGGATTTTTTTTACCCAAAATTGTAAATGAGCAAGAATTCGAAGGGAATGAGTGAGCGTCTAACGGTCGGGAAACCGCTAAAAAGGGTTTAAATTGGGTAAAATGTGGTATCTGTTTAGTGAATGGAAATAAAATGGAAGTAAAATTTTATCGGCTGAGTAAAGTGTAGCCATTTCCGTGGAGGTTATTTATTTCAATAGATGGGTCGGAGGACAGATGTTTGCGTAATTTAACTATATATACATCCATACTTCGGGCAGTAAAATAGTTATCATCTTTCCAGATTTGCTTCAATGCTTTCTCGCGTGGTAATACATCGTTAAGGTGTTGGCAAAGCAATTGTAGTAGAGCAGATTCTTTTGGCGATAATTTTATTTCAGGAATTGTTCCGCTTTTTAAACTACGCATCTTTACGTTAAAAGTGTATTTGCCGATTTTATATTCGTTTTGTATGGTTGACTCAGATTCAGCCTTATTTAAAATAACCTGTAATTTATATAATAACACTTCTGAATCGAATGGTTTTGTAATATAATCATAGGCTCCAAGCCGATAGCCTTTAATGATGTCATCGCGCATCCCGCGTGCAGTCAGAAAAATAAAAGGCGTGTGTTTATTTATTAAACGTATTTCTTCCGCCACTGTAAATCCGTCTTTCTTAGGCATCATGATATCAACGATGCACAAATCAAAGTTGTTTTTCTTAAACTCTTCGATTCCTAACTCTCCATTTTCACAATGCGTTACACTATATCCATTCATGCTTAAATAGTCTTTAAGCACCATGCCGAAATTTTTTTCGTCTTCTATTAATAATAGCTTATACCCCATGTAAAGGAAAGTTAATTATAAATTCAGAGCCTTTTCCAATATCGCTTTTTAAAGTAATGTTGCCATTATGCGCTTCAATAACCGACTTTACATAACTTAAGCCAATGCCAAAGCCTTTTACATCATGTAAATTGCCGCCTTGCACACGGAAGAATTTTTCAAATATCTTTTCATGTAAATGAGTATCTATTCCGGGGCCATTATCGGCAATTGAAATGATTACTGAATTATCTCGCTTTTGAAGTTTTATTTTCACAATGCATTCGTTGGCTGAATATTTCAAAGCATTGTCGATAATATTATTAAACAGATTTTGCATATGTAATTCATCCGCATTAACTATTGCATTCTCCTCACCCTCATACATTACTTTTGCTTTTTTCTCTTCAATTTGTAATTGATGCGTTTGAATACTTTTTTTAATCAAGAGGTTCAAGTCAACCGCTAGTTTATTTAGAGCGAGCTTTCCTGATTCTAATAGCGCAAGCTGAAGCACCTGTTCTACATGATTGTTTAGTTTTTTATTTTCTTCTTTTAATATACGTGTATAGTTTTCGAATTTCCGCTCATCATTCTTTATGGCTTTATTGCTAATAGCATCCAACGCAAGTGACATGGTAGCAATTGGTGTTTTTAATTCGTGCGTCATGTTATTCACAAAATCATTTTTAATTTGATTCAATTTTTCCTGACTAAGCATTCGTCTGAATGTGTAAATCATCACATAGGCGATTAAAAGTGTGATAAATAAAGAGAGCACCAATAAGCCTGCCATTTGTTTAATAACAAAGCTTATGGTAGATGTAAATCCAACTTCCAAAACAATATTTTTACTTTCCGGCTCATAGGGGTATAAAGGCAAACTCACAAAGCTCTTGTTGTAAAAATTTTGTTTTTCACTGCTATGATTAGAGAAGAATAATTTTACTTTGCTTGTATCGGTAAGTCGCGATGAAATGTATATACTTGGTTGAAGATGGATGCCGCGTTTTAATAATTCCTCGTTAACAAATTGTTTTACTTGTTTGAAGTTAATCCGTTCTTGCACCGTGCGCGATTGATCACTGCTTCGTAAAGCCATTTTAAGAAAAAGTGTTTCGAGTTCCTTAGCCTTATTTTTAGTGTGATTAAAGTTGATGGATTCGGAATGAATAATGACTTTATTGGTATCGCCATTATCGGTTTTAATTATGGTAGTAGATCGCACACTATCCGATACAAATTTTATTTTTTTATCGATTCCCGAATGACCTTCCCATTTTAATGTATCAATTTTTATTTTGTTTTTAATGTTAGAAACAATTACCCGCATATCTGACTTTGTATCAGAGCCAATTATATTATCTGTTACCAGAAGCGAATCAATATTTTGTAAAATTAATTTAGAGTCTTCCTCTTTTTGTAATCGTTTTATGGTTTGTAAAATAGCATCTCGTGTTTTGTCGGTTAATTCTTGCGATTTGAATTGATATACATTAAAAAGCCAAATAGCCTGTAAAGTAATTAAACCAAACATGGCAATTGCTATTAAAATTGGTATATATCTTTTCGATGCAGACATACGTGGCGTAAATTTAGGGATGCTTTAACACATTCCTTCCAACTTTAACCTTTCTTTAACACTGTTTAACCGCGCCTTAACGGATCAGCCTTTATGGTTGCGGTAGTTTTGCTTCATGATAATCAATTAAAAAATATAATTATGAAAAAATCAGTGGTAACAGCATTATTGATGCTAACAGGTTTGGTACTTAATGCGCAAACGGAAAAGAAGGAAGCAACAATTCGAATTAAGAGGGTTGAAAACATTAATGGGGTAGAGAAAGTGACAGACACAACTTTCACGACCAGTAATCCGGAAGAGTTTAAATGGAGCGATAAGGATGGAAACATCAAAATAAACGAAGTAAGCTCAGAAAACGGAAAGGTTATGAAAATTGTAACAATTGATGAGGTAGGTCCAGAAACAAAGATGATGACCGAGAGCGAAATTAACGCTGAGATTGAGAAGGCACTTAAGGAAGCAGGTGTTGATGCAAACGGAAAGGAAATGAAAAAAGTGATGGTAATTCATGATTCGGAATCAGGCAACGATAAGAAATCTGAAAAGCATTATACAAAAATTGTAATGGTGAAGCTGGATATAACTGATGCGAGCGATGAAGAGTTAAAGCGATTAGGAAGTAGTTCAGATAAAAAACTTGAAATGGAAGAAATGAAGTTGTATCCCAATCCAAATAACGGAAAGTTTAATCTAAACTTCACACTCAAGAATAAAGGCGATGCGGAAATTACAGTTTATGACATGCAAGGTAAACAAGTTTATAACGAGAGATTACCAAATTTTCAAGGTGAGTATAATAAACCAATCGACATTAGCAGTAATGCTAAGGGTATTTACTTTGTAAAGATTCTTCAAGGAAAACACACACAAGTAAAAAAGATTTCATTAGACTAAATGGTGTGATGAATTAATTAAACAAAAAGCCGAAGGTTATCCTCCGGCTTTTTTTATTTTATATCCTTCTTTAGTTAAGAGGGTAATTATTTTATCTCTGTTATCTCCTTGTATGAGAATTTCTCCGTCTTTTGAATTCCCGCCAACACCACATTTTTGTTTTAGGAGTTTCGCCAGGTCGTTTAAATCACTTTCGGTGCCCACAAATCCCGATACACGACTTAATAATTTTCCTCCACCTAATCTATCGAGGTATACTTTTAAGTTTTGCTGCGCTGCTGGCAACGTTTCGTGTTGTTCATTGCTCTCAGATTCGTAGTTAAAATTCGGGTTGGTCGAGTAAACAACATTAACGCGGTTTTTGTCTTTCTTGCTCATCGTTTGTTCTTAAAAATAGAGTAGGATATGAAGGTAAGAATTAATACCAAAAGTATCGCCATCCATTTATTGGAAATATCTTTTAAAGAAGCTTTTACTTTAATTGGCTCCGAAAAATTCTCTTCAAAATCATATTGTAAGGTAGCCATTTGTTGCGCGGCTAATAAACTGTCGCGCTTGTGATAATAGTTTTCAAGTAATTCAAATCCTTCTTTGGCATTACCAGCGGCTTGATGATAAAAAGCAGAAATTTTATAAACGTTAAGTTTTAAATCAAAGTAATCATAAAGATTGGCTATGCTGTCGGCAATTTGTAAATAGCGTTTGGCCTTGTCAAATTCCTTTGTTACAATAAAAATTCCCGCAAGATTTACGTAATTATCACCGGCCTCCATGTCATTTTCACACATACTACGAAGTTTAAGCGCATCTAAATTTAATGCAATGGCTTTGAGGGTATCGCGTTTACCAAGATAGGCTTCGCCCATGTTACTCATATACCTAGCCTTGGCGTCATAGTCATTTTCGTTACACATGGTAAGTGCCATTTTGTAATTCTCTATGGCGGCATCGTATTCTTTTAATGCATGCCTGATTACGCCCATATTGTTTAAACACTCTTGCGCTTTTTCAGTTAATCCAATTTTATAATAAGCATTCATGGCACCGAGGTAGGCCTTCTCTGCTTTATCCATCATTTTTATCTCCGAATAAACATTGCCTAAGTTCTGCTGGCTTTGCGCAATTCCAAGTACATCGTTTATGTCCGTTCTTAATTGCAAGGCATGTCGATGATAATTAACCGACGTTTTGTATTGGCCTTTTTTGTAATACAAGATTCCTAATAAATTATAACTTTTAGCTAAATGTTTTTGTGAGACACATTCTAAGGCTTCCTTTTCTGAGTGTTTCGCATACAAATAAGCGAGTTGCGGATTGGTATTACGCAATGAAAATCCTTGTTTATAGAGTTGGTTAACTTTTTCGGTGTCGTTTTCCAGCTTGAGTAAATTGAATAATAAGGTATCAGGGTCTTGCCCCAGTGCTGTTAATGAAATGGTAAGAAAAAGAAAAATTGACCTTAGCATATCCTCATCAAATTTATAATTTTATGGCAGATAATCCTCGCATGATAAAATATAAATTATATCTCAAAAATCCGGCAGCGCATTACATTTATGTGGATCTGGAAATAGATAACATTAATACTGAATTTTTAGAGTTACAACTTCCGGCATGGCGACCCGGACGCTATGAGTTAGGAAATTTCGCTAAGAACATAAAGCGT
>CAYQDP010000080.1:0-3468 GCA_964416235.1 uncultured Flavobacteriaceae bacterium
TGGGTGGATTCGTTTTATAAATATTTTACACATGTAGGAGATGGGATTACAGCTGTAATTATTGGAGTGATTTTGTTGTATTATAATATACGCAACGGAATATTTGTTTTATTGTCTTACGCATTAGCCGGAGGTACAGCTGCAATTATTAAAAACAGCATTAATTATACGCGGCCTCATCATACGTTTGTGTATTACCAAAAGCACATTAAACTAAATTTAATTGATGGAGTAGAAGTTCTCGGTGAAAATAGTTTTCCAAGCGGACATACAACCACGGCGTTTGCCTTATTTACAGCATTAGCATTAATTGTGAAAAATCAATTTTTAAAATTGCTGTTTTTAATTCTTGCTTTGAATGCAGCTTACAGTCGCATGCATCTTTCACAACACTGGTTGGTTGATGTTACTGCGGGTTCTATAATAGGTGTTATTTATGCAACACTATTGTATTTTATTTTTTATTGTAATCAAAAAGTAATAAGCAAATTTGATCACCCTGTCCTAAATCGTAAAGTGTCTTGAAAGCAATTCTAAATAATAAATACTGGGCACTTGGGCTGATTATAACTTTAGCAGCATTGGTGTTTATTCCATTTATTGGTAATTGTCATTTATTTGACTGGGATGAAATTAATTTTGCTGAGTGTGCCCGTGAAATGGTTGTAACAGGCAATTACAGTAACGTTCAATTAAATTATAACCCATTTTGGGAAAAGCCTCCGTTTTTTATTTGGCTGCAAGCTATCAGCATGAATTTGTTTGGTGTAAATGAATTTGCTGCCCGCTTTCCTAATGCTGTATGTGGCATTATTAGTTTATGCGTTATTTTTCTCATTGGCAGAAAAGTATATTCACCTGCATTTGGACTTACATGGGTATTAGTTTATGCCGGTACTTTATTGCCGCATTTTTATTTTAAATCGGGGATTATAGACCCTTGGTTTAACCTATTTATTTTTTCTTCGTTTTATCAAATTATTTTACACTTTAATGACTTCAATGGTAAAAGCGGATATCGCACTGCGGCATTAGCAGGATTGTTTCTTGGTTTGGCTGTTTTAACAAAAGGCCCTGCTGCAATAATAATAGTGGGAGCTTTTGTTGGTGTTTTTTGGGCAATGCGAAAATTTAAAAAGGTAAGTGGATTAAAACAGATTTCCGTTTTTGTAATAAGTTTAATGGTAACAGGCTTCAGTTGGTTTTTATTTGAAATTCTTCGTGGAAACACAAATGTAATCAAAGCATTTATTGATTATCAGGTTCGTTTATTTAATACAGAGGATTCTGATCATGGAGGTTTTTTACTTTACCATTTTGTGGTTTTACTAATAGGTTGTTTTCCCACTTCATTGTTTATGCTTATGTCGTTAAAGAAATCAGGGATGGATACTCCTTTTCAAAAGCATGTTAAATTCGGAATGTTGATTTTGTTTTTAGTGGTACTAGGCATTTTTACTATTGTAAAGACTAAAATCATACATTATTCTTCATTATGTTATTTGCCTTTAACTTATCTTGCTACTTATACTCTTTTTAAAATATTCACCGGCGAATACAAAATTAGAAAATGGTTTTCCATATCGTTTATTGCAATTAGTTTACTTCTTGGAGTAATTTTTTCATTAATGGGAGCAATTGATTTTTTAAAACCTCTATTACTGGCAAATAATCTAATTAAGGATGGTTTCGCAATTGAGAATTTAAAGGCGGAAGTTAATTGGCAAGGATGGGAATGGAGTTTGGGCTTGATTTTTATCTTAATATCACATGCTTCTTATCGGTTTATGACGAGAGGTTCTTCTCAAGTTGTGTATTTTCTTTATTCTTTTTATACGGTATTTACCTTTGTTTTCATAGCAGTATTTATGCCTAAAATTGAGATGTATTCACAAAATGCAGCTATTACGTTTTACAAAGTTTTAGCGAAGAAGGATTTTTATTTAGAGACTTCAGGATTTAAAAGTTATGCTTATTTGTTTTATTCCAATAAGCAGCCTGAGCAAAATCAAAATCCGGATTGCATAGAGTTCGTTAAAAAGGGCTTAATTGATATAGAGAAGAGTGGATTTAATCCGCTTACCTCTTATTCAATCGCTTATACAAATTGGTTGTTATACGGTAAAATTGACAAACCTGCGATTATTGTTTGTAAAAGCAATAATACAGAAGTAATAATGCAAACAGGAATGGTAAAGCCTATTTATTCAAAGAACGGATATACTTTTTTTGTAAGGATGCCGTCTAATCCTTAAGACTCAAGTTCACTTTTTCTCTGTAAAGAAATTTTTCTTGTGTGCTTTCAAATGGCCTGTATACATAATACACATAACCATCCCGCGCTTTGATTTTATCGGCACTATGAAATATTAGCTTGTATTTTCCTTTTATATTTCCGCTGTGATAGTCTATTTCCTTTAGGTATTTATGCCCGTTTTTATCAAATACAGCAAAAACTCTATTCTCAACTTCATCTTTAATCATTAATCTTTTCCATTCCTTCCAGTTTTTTGGATGGTTATAACTAATAGTTATTGAATCAAGCTTTGTGCCGTTTTTATCGAAACGAAATAATAAGTCTTTATAATGATCAAACACAGAAATGGTATCATTTAATACAAATAATGGCGCATATAAGGGATCATAATAAAGACTCTTTGTAAATCCAGTCATTATAGCTGCCGCTACTTTCTCATCTATTTTATAAGCTTCTGCAATTGCTATGGCGTCTAATCTTTGGCGGGGCTTCATGTAATAATATTCCATGTTATATAGTTTTAGCAAATCGTTATTGGTAACGGTTATTAGCTTATTCTTTTGTTTGGATTCATTGTCGTAACTGAAATAACTGAACATCGGATATTCTCGCCAATAGTCGGAATAGATAAATTTATTATTGACCGTGTCGATAATAGGTTTTATATAGGCATTAAAATCCTCAGGTTGAATTGAGAATAATATGAGAGTGTTATTATGTACAACAATTCTATATATCCTGAATTCACAAATAAGGTTAGAAAAGCCCATGTAATCCTTAACTATTTCCTTGGCAAAACCGGCTTCAGAAGGTACTTTTAAACTATGGTATATCTTATTATTATAGTCGGCAAGTTTAATTGAGGCTTTCTCTAAATTTGTTTCGGAAGTCAGTAATATAAATTTGTCTTCATAAAAATCGAAATCATAAATGCTAAAACGGCCCGAATAAACCAGGGTGTCGGGTTTGTAATTTGGTTTTATGGTTATACTGTCTAACGGAAAACTTTTTCGACTGAGATGAATGGTGGTATTCAAAAGTGTTGCGGTGTCACTAACATTAAATTCTTTTACCTTATTAAGATAGGAGATGTGTTTTATAAGAACAGAAAGGTGTTTTTTGTGGGGAAGGCTAATTTCAAACTCACCTTTTTTGTTACTTATAGCTTGATAATTTGAGTTTATAATCTGTAAATGTGCGCCTTCAATGGG